>CAYOOS010000120.1:2379-10294 GCA_964405585.1 uncultured Acidobacteriaceae bacterium
TCGAGCCCGATAATCATGGAGGGTTCTGGTCTACAAATTCTACAGATTAAAAGGGCTCATGGGCTGCGTCTCCAATTTCCATTTCCCATTTGGGAAAGAAGTCAGGTTTCCTCGCTGTTTTTTTGAGATAGCTGATCGACAAGCGGGGCTCGCGTCCCGGAACAACTTCCGATTGCCCGTTTGACTCGGGATCCATCCCGAGATGCTTCCGAAAGCTGGTGTGAAGCGGTCGCCTCGACGAGTACCTGGCTACTCATCCAAACGGATCCGGCTTGTAGGCTCGCGCAATGATGTGAAGAAAACTTAGTTGTCTCTACGTCACGGTTGCGATAAGAGCGCGGATAGCCGCGCTCTTACCTAGTGTTAGCGAAGCCTCTGAACCTACCGATCGTTTTAAATGTCACCCAGAGCGCGCATCGCGCGCATCGCGATGAAATTCGCCACGTTCCTACCCAGCGTGTTACCAAGGTCGCAGGAAGTGCGAAAATGGATGCCGCCAAAGACGCGAGCGTCAGCAATTTCTGCAACGGCGCCGGAGAAACTCGAGAACGAACGAGTGCCGGGACGCGATTCGGAGGTAACGGTGAAGGAGGTGTTGCCTCCGAAAGTGGAGGCGAGGATGAACGCCGCGGAGCCGCTAATTGAGGCGTGGGCTGAGGGATACTCCGGAAAGGCAGGAGTGCCGGCTGGAAAGAAGTCGAGCCAAGGCTCCCAGGTGGGGTCGGCATCGGCTGGAGTGAGACCTTCGCGGATCGCGGTAATCGGCCGCCAGAAGCTGTAGCGGTATTTGGAATCCCAGCAGGCGATGACGGCGTCGGCCATGGTGACATTCAACAAGGCAAAGAGGTGGACATTCTCGTGGAATGAAAGACCGCGCTCCGCGGAAATCTCAGCGGCGACCCGGTTCCAGGTGAGCGGCGTATTGCTTTGCCAAAAAAGCGCGAGTTCGGATTGATCCGCTGTCCGCGGAGAGCCGGAAAAGGCACCCCAGGTTTTCGTTTCATTGAAGTCCGCTGCGTACTGCGCGCTGCTAAGGGAATACGGGGGCGGCAGCCGGAACTGCGACGCTCGTTCGAGGATCCACGGAGTCATTGTCGCGAGTTGAGTCCCGGCTCCCGGTGCATTGAGCGGAAAGGTGGGAAGCCAATAGCCGACGGCGGCGGGAGTTCCGGCGATGGCGAGGACACCTTCAAAGGGGGCAGGAGGCGGCGCGAAACCGTCCGTTTGTCTCCAGGCCCAGATGGCGTCGGCGACGGTTTGCCCCCAAGCGACACCGGTTGATATGGATTTCGCACTTTCGGTCAGAGCCAACGTGGACAAGGATGCATTAAGCTGCGTGCTGAGCGCTGGGACCTGGGCCGGATAGGCATCAGCAAGAATCACATACGCGGCTTGAATCGCAGCAGCGCGTTGGGAAGCACCACTTGGTGCATTCGGCCGCACGTGCAGAGGCTGAAACCGCGGGTCAATGCCGTTGACAGCGTCGAAAACTGATGCCGATACCATCGCTGTAGTGCGGCTTGTAAAGAATGGGCTCGTACCTCCCGCTAGGACCGTGTCGTTCATGATGCCGATCCATTGCAGGACCGGGTCAGGCGTCGCGGCTAGCGCGGACGGGCGTGAAGTCCCAAACAGAAACACGAGGACTAATACAGTTACGACGAAACGCGGGACTGCTCTCATACTGCTCATGGCCATTCCTCCAGTGCTGTCGGTCACTTCAAGTGCGCCGTTGCCGGGGGAGAAAGCAGTAACGCTTACCCCGGCGACTTTTTCGAACACTCGCCGCAGCACGCCGACAGTGGCTCGACCTGCTCTCGCGCGCAATGGCGAGGAGGTGGCTCGCTTCTGTTTTGTTTCTGATCGTCCAGGTCATTGAATTAAAGCACGTTGCGCACAAACGGCCCGAGCTGTTACTTTCGCAATCATTGATGATAAACTCGGGCCACGATTGTGGAACCCTCGCGTGGAACCGGCTCAAGCCACCAGGATGTGCTTCGGTCCGTTCGAAACGGACTTGCGGTCGGGTGAGTTGCGCAAACACGGCGTCCGCCTGAAACTTCAGGAGCAACCCTTCAAGGTACTAGCGCAGTTGCTGGAGCATGCTGGCGATGTCGTTACTCGCGAAGAACTCCGCCAGCGGCTCTGGCCCGCGGACACCTTCGTCGATTTCGATACCGGCCTGAATAGCGCCGTAAAGAAGCTGCGCGACGTGCTCGCGGATTCGGCCGAGGAACCCCGCTACATTGAAACCATTCCCCGGCGTGGTTACCGGTTCATAGCTCCTCTAGTTGATCCGAATCCCCCCCAGTGCCTTCGTCACCGACCGAGGCAGGGCTCCACCCCGCACACGAAACTACCTCCTCTCAGCCAGCCGGTCCAGTCGTAACGTCAGCAGAGAGTTTCTTTCGTACACGCTTGAGGTTGCTATTCGGTGCAGCGGCGCTCCTGCTGCTTCTCGTCGCCGGCTTCCTCGTGTACCGCAATAGCGGCGCCGGAGGCACAAAGCAGCCAGCAATCAAGTCCCTCGCTGTGTTGCCTCTCAAAAATCTCTCTGGCGACGCGTCGCAGGACTACCTCGCCGACGGAATGACCGAGGCTCTCATCGGACGGCTCGCCGGAATTCATGATCTCCGCGTCATTTCTCGTACGTCGGTCATGCGATACAAGGACACCAAAGAGGCGCTGCCGGAGATTGCCAAAACACTCGGGGTGGACGCCATCGTCGAAGGCTCAGTGATTCGAGACGGCAACCGCATTCGCGTTCACGCCCAATTGATTCGCGCCGCCACCGACGAACATTTTTGGTCTGAGGCTTACGATTGCGAGCTGCGCGACGTGCTTACCCTGCAGAGCGACGTGGCGCAATCCATCGCGCAAAAAGTTGAGGTTACGATCACCGGAGAGGAACACGCGAGGCTTAGCTCCGCGCGCACAGTAGATCCGGAAGCGTACGAAGCCTACTTGAAAGGCCGCTATTACTGGAACAAGCGGACCGCCGACAGCATGCCCAAAGCGGCGCTTTATTTCGAACAAGCAATAACTAAGGATCCGGGTTACGGCGCCGCCTACTCGGGATTAGCCGATTGCAGCAGTGGCCTGGCCTGGCACGGGTTTATGTCCCCGGCGGAGGTGCTTCCGAAGGCATACGCAGCAGCTCAAAAGGCGGTTGAAATCGATCCGCAATCTGCTGAGGCTCACGCCTCACTAGCTCTGGTTCTTGATCACAAGTGGGATTGGGCTGGGGCGGAGGTTGAGTTCAAGCGCGCATTGGAGTTGAACCCTCAATACGCCAATGCGCACCACTGGTACGGGGATTATCTGTCGATCCAGGGGCGGCATGACGAAGCTCTGGTTGAGGCCAAACGTGCACTCGAACTCGATCCGCTAAATCTCATGATCGGGACTTGGGTGGGTTTACGCTACTACCTCGCGAGCAGATATGAGGGCGCAATCGAACAAAGCCAGAGCACAGTCGATTTAGATCCGAACTTTGCAGCCGCCCACCTCATCCTCGGCGAAAGCTACGTACAACAGGGGAGGCACAAGGAAGGTCTCGATGAGTTGCACGAAGCTGCCAGGCTGTCCGGAGATAGCCCACTTTACATGGCCCAGGTCGGAGTGAGTCTAGCTCTGGCCGGAGAAAAAAAGGAAGCCCTTCGCGCCATTCGTGAGCTGCAAGACATTTCTGGCAAACGCTACGTTTCGCCATACGGCGTCGCACAGATCTACGCCGCTCTCAATGATAAAGAGCAGACCTACAAATGGCTTGAGACTGCCTATCGTGATCGTGCTGTCTGGATGTCGTATCTCGCCGTGGATCCAGTGTTTGATTCGATTCGCTCGGAAGACCAATTCCGGGATTTGCTTCAGCGCGTTGGTTTGCCGAGAGTTGGGACTTCATGGCAACAGTAACTGCCCCAGCTTCGATTATCGCTCTTACGCGACAGGCAGACAGCTTGTGCTGTGAGCGATTGCAGGTTCTTCGTAGGAAAGATTTGGGAAAGAACTCGATATCTTGAAATATCTGCTAAGTCGCACAGAATCAACAGGCCACATGTTTTTAGTACGTGCTCATAATCCCGCAGAGCGGGATCGTCAGTTCAAATCTGACCCCCGCAACCATTTCGAGAGGTTGATCAACAAAGGGTTGCTCGCTCCAGAGCAACCCTTTCTTTTTGGGTTCGCATTCATCTGTGGCAGGATTTGTGCCATGTTCAGAGGCGATACGGCCTCGTTTGCCAGGAAGGCTCTGAACGCGATTTTCGCAATCGGAAGGCGAAACTCAAGATGTGCTACATATTAGATTCGAACATTTGGATCGACCTACAACAGGGAAAGCTTTCTTGCCAAGACCTGACAGGAAGAATCGGCGCTAGAGTTGTCGTGGCCCCTTTCATGATCATTGAACTGGTTAGGGCGACGGTGAAAGGTGGCGAATGATACTTCTTACAGAAAAAGCCGATGCTTGAATGCAGGATCAATTTCCCAATACTGGAACTCACCAAAGTCTTCATGTTCAATCGATCATTGTCCTGTGCGGGGAGATTGCAGAGTAACGAAATCCTGCGCCGCTGATTGAGCGGAACGTATCGTGTTCCAGTCGGGAGATTAAAACGCGAATCGTACCGAGAACTGCAATGCGCGCGGAAGTCCGTTTGGACTGATCTCTTGCAGCGCTCCGAAATTTCCCGGGCCCGAATTCGGCGCCAGATAGCATGTCTGGTTCAGCGTCAGGCCGTCACCGCAGTTGGTCCCGATGGGATTGTATTGGAGCTGATTGATCCCGTCGCCGTTCTGCACGTAGAAGCTGGCGTGATTGAACAGATTAAACACTTGCAATTCAAATTGCAGTTCCTTGCCTTCCTTGATGGAGAAACTGCGGGCCAATCCCACGTCGATCCTTTCCAGCCACGGGCCGTAGAATGAATTCAGGCCGATGCCCGGCGTAGGGCCACCACCGTTGATCCCTGCCGCCGTGTTCGCAGTGTCCTGGTTAAACGCGGTGTCATTCAGATTGTCATTGCCGGGGAGTTTAAGTAGCTGGTCCTGAGCGGAGCCGTTGCAATTGCTGAACGAGAGAGTGGAACTGGTGCAGGCCGGAGCCAAAAGACCCGCATAGGGCCGGCCGGAGGAGAACTTCATGACACTGCTCAGCCTCCAGCCCGAAAGCAACGCGCGTGCAGTGTCTGAACTGGTAAGTCTTTCTAGCCCGGGCTGATAGACGGCCGCAAAGCTAATGTTATGCCGTTGGTCGAGCAACGAGGGACCATTGGTATTGGAAAAGCCGAATTGGTTGTTGAAGTCCATGCCATCCCGCATCAGGCTCTTGGCAAACGTATAAGAGAATTGCAACAAGAGGCCTCTTGACATGCGGCGCTGCAACTGCACGAACAAGGAATTGTATTGGTTCTGCCCCGGACTAATCAGTTCGTTAATCTGACCCAGATTGGGGTTGATGCGGCCCTCCGTCAGCAGGCCGTTATCCATGTTCGGCAGGATGATTGTCTGCCCCGTGCAGGGCGCGGTGGTTGTGCCGGGAGGACACACGATATACGTCGTGGTGCCCTGCAACGGATTCAGGTTCAAGTCATAAGCGCTGCCGGACAACAGATGCACCCCGCGATTCCACATCGTTCCTATACTCAGGGTGGTGTTCTCGAAAATCTCTCGCTCGATCTGCAGACTCGCCTCTAACACATAGGGCACCGTGAATTGCGGTGAAACGAAAGAAATGTCCTCGGAAGCCCCGAAGAGGGGGGAGTTACTGGGGAGGATGTTCGGAAACGTCGGCACCTGCTGGTTAGGTGCACCCGCAGCGTAATTGACACTTACCGAAGACTGCTGTGACGCCAGTCCATTCGAAACCACGGCGTTGCGGTAGTTCAGGCCGTTCATGTTGCTATAGAACTCCCCGAATCCCCCGCGCACCACAGTCTTTGAGACAGGCTGCCAGGCAAAACCGAAGCGCGGAGCCAGGCGTTGAAACTTGTTCGGGTACTGTCCCGTGAGGGGGAATGCCGGATTTTCCGCGGGCTGTCGGTAAACCTGGAAATCCTCGCGCAAGCCCATTTCAAGCGTCAATTTCGGCAAAACCCGGAACGTGTCTTGCACGTAGAATCCGTAAGAAGGCACGGCAAAAGAGAACGTAGGGTTACCCGAAGTCTGACTAAATATGTTGTATTGACCCAGTGCAAAGGCCTCTAGACTTGAAAACTCATAACTGCCCAGGAACGACCCCAAGTCCACAGCGGCGTTCGGGTCCGCGCCGCCATCATTGTTGTCCGCATCCCAGGCTCGGCTCCAATCGAAACCGAACTGCAACGTGTGCTTGCCAATCACATAATCCACGCGGTCGGCCGCCGACCACTGTCTTTCAAAAACCCTGCCAATCGAGAAGGGCGCGTTACCGAGAGTGAAAGCGGCCGGACTATCCAGCAATACCGTGGGTGTGTTAGCAGCCAGCCCGGTTGGCTTCGAGATCTGGTTGTCGTCGGAAGCGCCAAAATGGAATTCATTGAGGAGTCTGGAGGAGTACGAGTGCGTCCATCCTACGCTGGTTTGGAAGTCATGCACATACGCATTGGCCAGCGTTTGTATCCCAAAATCACCCACGGTAGGGTCAGTGATCACACCTCCGGGAGAGTTGAAGCGATTCACATTGAGGCTCAGGAATAGGCCGTCCCGGGAACTGGCTTGGTAGTCTACCCGGGCCATAATTGCGTTGTCGTTGCGCTTTCTTGGTTGCACTCCAAGATTGGAATTTAACGAGTTTAGAACATTAGCTACCTGTTGAAGGTACCGCGGATTGGTCGGATCAGGCGTTGTGTCGCTGCCGGGCATCGGCAAGGGTCCGTTCGGGGGAGGCAATACGGTCCCGGCCGGAATTCCAAAATTGTCGCTCAAGAAACTAGCTTTGTTCGCAGGCGTGGTGCTCAACGCCGAGTTAATGACGGAAATCGGGTCATTCTCTAATTGCTGTTCATAATCGGCGAAGAACCACAGACGGTCTCGCACGATCGGTCCGCCCAGCGCGCCGCCGAACTGTTGCAAGTCATCCTGCGGTTTTGGCGAGTCATTGGCCTTGGAAATGGAGTCATTGGCTTCGAATGCAGAGTTCCGGTTGAAATAGAATGTATTCCCATGGAAGGCATTGCTCCCCGACCGGGTCACCGTATTGACGAAGCCCTCGCCGCCACCGTAGATTGCCGAGTAAGGGCTAACCGCGACTTGAAACTCCTGGATGGCGTTCTCCCCGTAGAGGTACGGGATGCGGTAACGCCCTAAAATGTCGCCGAAGTAGTTGCTCGTGGCATTGGTTCCGTCCACGGTAAACGCGGTCGAGCCATTTCCGTTCGCGTATCCAGAATCCTCTCCGCCCTGTTGTCCGGCAATGCTTACAAGTCCGGTGTCGCCGTCCGGGCTGGTGTTCGGCACCAGCAGGGTAAAGTCTGTGTACTTACGTCCGTTGAGAGGTAATTCGTCAAAAAACGATCGCTCAATTACCGTGCTGCTTGAGGATTCTGTCGGCCGCAGTAGCGGTGTCGTTCCGATCACGTTGACCTTGTCTCCGCCGACCCCCACTTGCAGCCTGACGTCCTGCGACGTTGTATTTCCCACCAGCACTTGCACCACGCACTCGGCATCCCGAAAATCTTTCAGACTGGCGGTGAGGGAGTAGAAGCCTGGCACCAGCACCGGAAACCGATAAAGTCCGGCGCTGTTTGAATCGACAGATTGTTGCGCACCGGTCGCGAGGTTCCGTAGGAGAACCGACACTCCCGGCACCGCCGCCCCGCTCTGATCTGTGACTCGACCGCCGAGTGCTCCCGTCGAAACCACATTCTGGGACCAAAGCACGGCACAACTCGCCAAGGCAAACACAACGGTATATGCTGCCAGCCGACTGGCCCTG
>CAYOOS010000121.1:0-10238 GCA_964405585.1 uncultured Acidobacteriaceae bacterium
GGACGCGCGGCATGTCTGGATGGGGAAATGGGATTTTCGATTTCGATAATGACGGCTGGAAGGACCTTTTTGTGGCGCGCAGCAATGTGTTGGATAACATCGCGCAATTCTCCAACCGGAAGTACGAGGAGCCCAACAGCGTTTTCCGAAACCTGGGAAATGGCAAATTTCAGGACGTGAGCGCCGAAGCCGGTCCCGATTTCCAGATGGCGGCAGCGCATCGCGGAGTGGCTTTCGGCGACATGGATAACGACGGGCGGATTGACGCCGTGGTCACGGTGCTGAACGGCAAGATCAAGTACTTTCACAACGTTTCGAAGAATAACAATCACTGGATCCTACTGAAACTGGTCGGCAAGAAAAGCAATCGCATGGGGCTGGGAGCGCAAATCCGCATCACCACCGATGACGGCAGGAAGCAGTACAACGAAGCCACCACCGCGGTGGGCTATGCCTGCGCCAGCGACTCGCGCGTGCATTTTGGCTTGGGCGGATCAAAAATCATCCGCGAGATTGATATTACGTGGCCCAGTCGTATCCACCAGGTGCTGCACAGCGTGGCGGCAGATCAAATTCTTACGGTTGAAGAGCCGGCGCAGTGAGCAACACCAGTGGAGCGCCCGAGCCCGCTCGTGCCCATGTTATATAATTGAGCTTCTGGTTCCTGCTGGAACTTGCGAATGGCGGGACAGTCCTAGCGAGGTTGCACTTTCCAACCAAGATGAGATGGCGTTGGCAACTTCTGTGTCTGGCTTTTCCTATAGCCACCCTGGCGCAAACAGACTCGCGCGGCGTGTCTCCTTGTGGCTCATGCCATTCGCGGGCGCGGACGCAGCCCACCACTTCCATGGGGCAGGCGCTGGAAACCGTGGATGAATGCAAGGTCCTGATCAATCATCCCGTTCTTACGACTAAGGTTGGCATGTACTCCTATCGCATTGAGCGCAAAGGCAGCGAGAGCAATTTGTCCGTCTCCGATGAAACGAAAACGGTCACCATGGCCATACGCTGGGCCATGGGTGCAAGTTCCGCAATCGGACAAACGTACATTCTTGAGAAAGACGGCCAGCTCTATGAGAGCCGCGTGAGCTATTACCGAGAGCTGAATGGCCTCGCTCCCACGATGGGTTCCGAAGGTTCGACGCCAGCCGACATCAACGAAGCTGCCGGACGCCTAATGACGCGTGACGACAAATTGCTTTGCTTCGGATGCCACGCGACCAACGCAACGAAGGGAAGGGAACTCACGTTGGATAAACTGCTCCCCGGAGTGCAATGCGTGCACTGCCATGAAGCCGCCGACACGCACCTGGCGGCGATGCTGCTGGATAGTTACGATCTGCAAACGCCAGAGGATTTGCTCAAGCTGCGCAACCTCTCGGCGGAGCAAGTCTCCAACTTCTGCGGGCAATGCCACCGAACATGGGAAGAAATCGTGCTGCAGGGGAACTTGGGAATTGGCAACATTCGTTTCCAGCCGTACCGGCTGACGGGGAGCAAGTGTTATGACACGGATGATCCGCGGATCAGTTGCCTCGCGTGCCATGACCCGCACCATGAACTCAGCAGCCAGCCACTCGACTACGACCAGAAATGCCTGGCCTGCCACGGGGGCGGGAAACCTGGAGCGAAGCCCTGCAAAGTGTCCAAAGACAAATGCGTGAACTGCCATATGCCAAAGATCGAGCTGCCCGGAGCGCACTTCAAATTTTCCGACCATCGCATTCGCATCGTGAAGCCAAACGAGAAGTATCCGGTTTAGTTTGCGAGCGGCACCAGGAGTTCAGGCGTGGCCGGCTGCTGCGGGGCTGACTGGATTGTCGCTCGCAAGAAATGTCAAGACGGACGGTTGCTGCCCTTGTAACGCATTGATAATGCGCATGTTACCGCAGAAGCCCTGTCGTGCGTTTCCATGGTAGATTCATGTACTTACAAGTATATAGGAGCGGGACAAATAGAAGACAGGGCTGGCGGCATTCTCCATTTATGAACCCTTGGCGCCCTTTCGTCCCCCCGTCAATCACACGTGCAAGTACGTTGAATTCAGAATCAGAGCAGAACGCGCTGGGCGCTCCAGCGCAAAAGCTACTGGGCCGGCGTCAGACGGTCGAGAAACTCATAGCGGCTGCGGTACATGTCGGGAGCGGGGCTGGGCTTTGTCGAGAGGTGCATCACCTGGTAGACGTCCCTGCTCGTGTACTCCGGCCATTTGGGCAGGCCCTCGCCGTTTGGATCGCCCGTCTTTGCGAAGTTCGTCCAGTAGGAAGCCAGGAGTTCTGATACGGCACTGTCTTCCGGTCGCCAGGGCAGTTTTCTTGATGAGAGCATCTGGAAAACGTACTCGATTTCTGAGGCGTGCGGCGCCCTTGGCACCGTTCCTGGCGCTGCGCCCGCGGGCAGCGGAAGAGTATTATCGAACTCGTAGCGAAAGACTCGAGACTCTCCCGTATTGAGCTGCAGTTCCAGCCATTTCCAGGTCGAATAAGCGATGAAAAGATCCCCGTCGAGATCTTGCGCCGCGCGCATTGCCTGCGCGTCCGTCGTCGCCGGATAGAGTTTCAGAAAAGCATCGGCGTTGCTGCCGAATTGTGTTTTGGCGCGTGCCACGTAATTTTCCACGGTCGGCTTGTCTTCGCCGAAAAACGACTCGAAGTTGCCCTCGTCTTGATTCCATCCGGCCAAAAGTGAAATGTGGCTTTGTTTGCCACTCGAATAAATGGAGCGGCAATCCGCCGGCAGGAAGTAACCGTCAACGACTGGAGTGAACTCCTCAGCCTTCGGCTTCAGCGCAGCATCGAGCAGTTCCTGAGCGGGCTTGGCACGCAGTGCTTCAAGGGAGGATGTTCCGAATGCGGACTGTGCGAATGCGACCCCGGATTTTTCGGCCTCTTCCCGGGATTTCATGCTCAGGCTGTTGCCGAAGAAAGCGCCGCTTTCTCCAATGGCGCGATGGAAAAGGCCTCGAGACAAGGGTGAGGCCATCAACGCGCTCACGGAAAACGATCCCGCCGATTCGCCGAAGATCGTGACGTTGTCCGGGTCGCCGCCAAATGCAGCGATGTTCTTTTTCACCCACCCAAGCGCCGCGACCTGGTCCAGAAGGCCGTAGTTGCCCGAAGCTTCGTGGCCAGACTCTTTGGTGAGTTCCGGATGAGCGAAAAATCCAAACAGGCCGAGCCGGTAGTTCATGCTGACGACAATCACGCCTTTTTTCGAAAGATTTCCGGCGTCCTGGCGCGGTTCGGAGGTTGCGCCCCCCACGAATCCTCCCCCGTAAATCCACACCATCACCGGCAGCTTGGTCTGCGGGGGATTGGCCGGCATCCAGAGGTTGAGATAGAGGCAATCTTCACTGGGACCCGCGTCGCGGAAGATCATGTCGTCAAAGATGCGGCCCTGCATGCAACGCGGCCCGAAATCAACGGCTTTCCGGACGCCGCTCCAGGACAAAAAAGGTTGCGGCGCCTTCCACCGCAATAGGCCGAGCGGGGGCGCCGCGTAGGGAATCCCCTTGAATGTGCGCACCTTTCCATCGGGGCTGACTACGCCCTCCAGCACTCCGTTAGCAGTGCGCTGCTGCACGTAGCGTAATTCCTGCGCATGCAAGAGTTGAATTGCCGGGAGCAGTACGAACAACAGAGCCCATTTCTGTATATGGAGCTTCATGGTTTCTCCAATGATTTCTCGCAGGTTCAGTTTGAACCTTTGGTTTGCCTGCATCTTGGGCGGGCGCATGCGGCACCACGCAGAGGAATCGCTTCCTGAGCATCCGCAGCCCGCGTTTAATCGCTAGGAAATGTCGCGGTTTGACCACCGCGGCTAATACATCACAAATCAGGTACGCCTAACTCCACAGGCGATCCCAGGAGCGTTCCTGGTCCCATTGCGTCGTCGGCTCAAAGTAGCCCGTGCCGGGCGCCAGATGTTGCCGCACAACGTCTTCATTGAGGGTCACACCGAGACCGGGCCGGTCAGGCACATCGATCCACCCATGGTTCACGATCGGAGTTTTGACTCCTTCTTCCACCAGCGAAGACCACCACGGCACATCGAGCGAGTGGTTTTCCATGGCCAGGAAATTCTGGGTGGCCGCAGCGCAATGGACATTCGCCATACAGCAAATTGGTGTGCCCGCAAAGTGCATGGCCATGGGCACTCCATAACCTTCCGCCATCTCGCCAATCTTGTGCGTTTCCAAAATGCCGCCAGATGTGGCAAGGTCCGGATGAATCTTGCTCACGGCGTGGTTGGCGCAAAGCACTTCGAACGGCTCTTTCAGATAAATGTCCTCGCCGGTCAGAATCGGAGTCGGACTCTGATCCGAAATCTGTTTCAACAGGTCGGTATACTGCCAGGGAATCACATCTTCCATCCAGGAAAGATTGTACTTCTCGTAGGCCTTGCCGAGCCGGATGATGGATTTCACTCCCAAATGTCCCAGGTGATCCATGGATAGCGGGATCTCCATGCCCACGGCATCACGGACGGCGGCAACGAATTCTTCGAGTTTCGCGATGCCCTTGTCCGTGACCTCTATGCCCAGCAAAGGATGCGGATACTGGTTCTCCCGCCACGGGTCCATATTCGACGGACTCGTCACTGTTCCGGGTGTCTTCGACACCATCTCTATCCCCAAATCCATCTTGAGCCACGTCAGCCCCATCACCTCTTTGCGCTCTTTCATGCGTTGCCCGTAAATCTTGGGATCATCGGACTCCGTGGTATCGGCATAAACGCGAATCTTGTCGCGACATTTCCCGCCGCCAACCAAGGCATACGCGGGAGCGTTATAAACTTTGCCCGCGATGTCCCACAAGGCCATCTCGATGGCGCATACGCCGCCGCCTTGCCGCGCGTGACCGCCAAACTGTTTGATCTTGCGCCAGATTTTGTCGAGTTGCAGCGGGTTCTCTCCCACGATGCGGCTCTTCAGAAAGAGCGCATAGCTGGCACTAGCGCCGTCGCGTACTTCGCCCAGTCCATATACGCCCTGATTTGTGTCAATACGGATGATAGGACAGGGGCTCGGCCCAGGCTTCACCACCGTGGCTACACGCAAATCCGTGATCTTCAGCGTCGACGGACTCGAATTGGTATTCACCCCTTTGGGGTAAGCGTCCAGCGCATCGCTCGATAGCAAGCTGCCTCCGAGCGCCAGAGTTGAAGCCTTTAAAACTTCTCTACGTCCCAACATGTTTTCACTCATGGATTTTCTCCCTAGAGACTGCTATAACCGCCCAAACTTTTTCACTGCTTCCACGATCGATTTCAGCTTCTCGATGTAGGCATACATGGAATGCTCTTTGAAGTCCATGTCCTGCGCCATGGCAAGCACTTCCGCCGCTTTCGCTCGGGGAACAACCACAACACCGTCGGTATCCGCGGCCACAATGTCGCCCGCGTTCACCGCGACTCCGTCACATACCACAGGGACGTTGGCGCCCGCAAAGCGATAATGACTGACCGAAGTGGAAGGCACGATTCCCAAAGCGTACACGGGGAAACCAATCTTTGTGAGGTAGGCCACATCGCGGACGCCGCCATCAATCACAGCGCCGGAAAAATCGCGCGACATCATCGCCGTACCCATCAGGCCGCCCATCCCGGCGATGTCAATGCCGTCTTCCACGACCATGACGTACACGGAGTTTGGCCCACCCTGGTCAATCGCTGCCAGCATACCCTGCAACGCGTCCGGATCGTGATTTTCTTCCTTCTTTAATTTCACCGTGACAGCCAGCCCGGCAAACTTTGTGGTGAAAATCGGACGCATGCGATGTGACATAAATATGCGCTGACCGGTGAGCTTTTCCATGGCATCGGAGACGGAGGCAACTTCCACGTGGCGATATCCGTCGAGGAGACTCGCTTCATCCGTGGGGGTTGGACGAGAGAGGGCGCGGGGAATGGAAGAGGATACGAGGACCACCAGGAACGCCGAGAAAAGAAGTATGCCCGCAATAATGACCGCCGTTCTCTTGCGGCCTTGAAAGACGCTCTTCATGGACTGCTCCTTCCTGCACCAATGCCACTAGGCTTGCGAGATCGCGGTGGCCTCAACAGAATTCAACGAAAGTTCCTTCTGCGGATCTACCAGCAGCCAGGTCAACGAGCCGACGGCGCACAGTGCCGCCGCCACGACGAATGAGGTGCCCCAGCCGAAATGTTTGGCGATGAGCGGCGTTAGGGAAGCGGTGACTGCGCCGCCAATTTGATTGCCCATATTCATCACGCCAGAAACGGAACCGGAGGAACGGCCCGCAATATCGGAGGACACGGACCAGAATGCGCTCTGCGAGAGGTACAGAGCCCCGGCACCCCCAGCAAGGATGATACTCGCAACACGAGCATCCTGCGCAAAAGTTCCAGCGGCCACGAAAATGGCTGCGAGCATCAGGCTAAAAGAGGCGATGCCGCACCGCCCCAATCTCTTTCCATAGTGCTTTGAAACGAAGTCGCTGATGAAGCCGCCTAGCGGAGAACCAATCGCCATCGCCCAAAAGGGAAGCGTTCCATAGTATGAACTCGATTTGAGGTCCAGCCCCCGGACATTGTTCAAGTAAATGAAAAACCACGAGAAAAAGATGTACGCGACGTAGCCGTAACAGAAATAACTAAGTGTAATTGCCAGGACGTTCTTGCTTTCAAGAATGATCCCCCACGGAAGTGGTTTGCTTGTGGCCCCTCCATTTGCCGACTCCGGCAGCCCAAGCCGTATCGTTTCTGCTTCCTGCGCATCGATCCATGGATGTTTTTCCGGTGTGTCCCGGGAGATCAGCATCCAGATGAGCCCCGCTACGAGCCCAATCAGAGCACTGATCCAGAATGACCATCGCCAACCGTGGTGGATGAGAATGTAAGTGATCAACGGGAAGGCGATGACGGCGCCGGCGCCTACGCCGGCGAAAATGAAACCGTTCGCGAGTCCGCGCTCGCTTGAAGGAATCCAAGTGGCGACCAGCCGGTTGCTCGCGGGAAAGACAACGGCTTCGCCGACTCCGAGAAGGAAGCGCGCACTCAACAGCATCATCAACGCATGCGGCCATCCTGGCGGCACAAATGCTGTGAGCGCTGTAAACAAGGCCCACCATACCGCGCCGAAAGTCAGGACTGCGCGCGGGCCAAAGCGATCGGCCAACCGTCCCCCGGGCGCCTGGAACAGCGCATAGCCCAATACGAAGGCGCTGAACACCCAACCCAGTTGCAGGTGTTCCAGGTGGAATTCTCGCTCGATCGAACTGCCCGCGATGGAAATGTTGACGCGATCCAGGTAAGCGATGGCGCTGATGGCGAACATCCAGAAGATCAGCACCCAACGCAAGCGGCCATGGAAAAGAGTCATGTGGAAACTCAAGATGCATCGTATCATTGCTCGGGCATGATTGGGTTTGACAAAGTGCTAGCGATTTGAGAGTTTCAGGGAGTTACAAACTTGGCAGGGCGAAGCGCACGCTCGTCTCACTCTCCAACATCGCTCGCAATTGAACTTTTTTGTAGCGGGGGTTTCCCATGACTCACGCAGTTAGCTGTCGTTCCCTCCGGATCGGCCTTTTCGTTTCTCTGATTGCATGCTTGGTTGTTCTGCTTCATCCCATTTCCGCAAGCGCCCAACTCATTACATTTTCAAAACAAGACCTGATCGATTACACCGCGGCGAATCCCTTTGATCGCCTTCCGGATGGCAGGCCCAAGGTGCCCGATGACCTAATCGAGAGGGCGCGGGATGTCTCTTCGGAAGAAGTTTGGGCGGTGCTTCAGCAAAAGGGCTACAACAATCAGTATGCCGACGGATTTATTGTTCTGCATCCTGGGAAGACGCTGGTCGGGCGCGTTTTCACCGTGCAGTTCATGCCGGTGCGCGAGGATGTGGAAGGCGTTGCGGTTAAAAAGGCCAAGGATCGCGGCGTTTCCCGCCTCACCAATCAGACCGCCATTGACATGTTGCAGCCGGGCGACGTCCTGGTTGTGGACATGTTCGGGAAGAAAGTGAATGGCACCATCGTAGGCGACAATCTCTTTTTCTACGTGAACCAGGCGACGCATGGCGGCGGACTTATTGCTGACGGCAGCATTCGCGACCTGGATGGCCTTTCCGAAATCGACATGCCCGCCTATTTTCGTTCCGTCGATCCCACGCCTATCGGAAACGTGATGCTCACAGGAATCAATATCCCCATTCGCATTGGCAGTGTAACCGTGATGCCGGGAGACCTGGCGGTTGGTGATCGCGAGGGCGTCTACTTCATTCCTCCCCAGTTCGTGAAAGAGGTTCTGGACCACGCCGATGAAACTCACATTCACGACGAGTGGACGAAGAAGAAATTTGCTGAAGGAAAATACAAGTCCAGCGAGATTTACGGTTCGCCAAGCGATCCTAAATTGCTGCAGGAGTATAAGGACTATTTGAAGCGGCGGTTGGATGAGATCCACAAGCAGCGCGAGTCGAAGCCACAACAATAAATGAGGTGAACGCCATGTCGGACTCCCCAGTAAAAGAATTCACGCGTCGGGGATTTATCAGCAAGGTGGGCCAGAGTCTGGTGGTCGCGAATGTTGCCGGAACGTTTCTGAAGCGAGCAGCGGCGCAGGAACCGCTCATCATTCCGGATGCGCCCGGGAAGAAGCTGGGATGGGCCGTCGTCGGTCTGGGCGAGCTCTCTATTTATGAAATTCTCCCTGCCTTTGCCGAGTGCGAGAAATCCAAGCTGGTGGCACTTGTGAGCGGCCATCCCGACAAGGCCAACAAACTTGCGGCGCGCTATGGAGTCAACCCGAAAAATATATACAACTACCAGAATTACGACTCCATCCGGGATAACCCGGAAGTCGACGTCATCTACATCGTTCTTCCCAACGGCATGCACGCGGAATACACCATCCGGGGATTTCAAGCCGGCAAAAACGTATTGACGGAAAAACCGATGGCCAGCACGCCGGCCGAGTGCCAGCAGATGATCGACGCCGGGCGTAAAGCGGGCAAGAAGCTTATGGTGGCGTATCGCTGTCAGTATGATCCGTTCACGCGAGAGGCCATTCGCATTGTGCGCTCAGGCGAACTGGGGCCAACGCAGGTCATTGTCGCCGACGCGGGGTGGAATGCCACCGATCCTAATCAGTGGCGATTGAAGAAGGACCTCGCTGGCGGAGGCTCGATGATGGACATTGGCATTTATGCGCTGAACGCCGCGCGCTATTTCTCCGGCGAAGAACCCATAGAAGTGAATTCCATGATGTTTAATCAGCCGGGAGACCCACGTTTTAAGGAAGTGGAAGAGACCGTCAACTTCCAGATGCGCTTTCCCAGTGGCGCGATGGCGAATTGCACCTCCAGCTACGGCTACTATCATCAGAGTCACTACCGCGTCATTGGCACAAAAGGCCATCTGGAGATGGACCCCGGCACATGGTATCGCGGGAACCATATGCACAGGCAGTATAACGTGGGGGACCAGGAGATCACCGCGGGAATTGACATCCCCGAGCGCAATCATTTCACTCTGGAAATGGACCACCTGTCGGATTGCGTCATGCAGAACAAAGAGCCGCTCACGCCGGGTGAAGAGGGACTACGCGACATCAAGCTCATCATGGCGATTTACGAAGCGGCCAAAACCGGGAAAACGGTGAAGGTGTAAGATTCCGGAAATTCTGGCACGGCGAGTTGCTCTCTGCAGTCTTGTTCGCAGGATTTCCGAATTGCTTGCACTGCGCCGCCTTCAAAATGGTAGTGCGCGGGCACGACTCGGCTGACATAATGAAACATCTCTTGGCGGGGAACTGTTTGTCATGAATGGCGGACACCTCTTCGGTGGTGTGAATCCATGAACACGCACAATTCGCAAGAAACGCCGGAGCACTCCAGGCAATCGGGAAGTACTGCCACGAACGCGCCGTTGACTATCGCTCGTAAAGCGGCCGAATGCCGCTGGGACCTGGTAAGCCTGGGAGAAGTAATGCTGCGCCTCGACCCGGGCGATGGGCGCGTCTCCACGACGCGGTCCTTCCACGTTTGCGAAGGAGGCGGGGAGTACAACGTCGCTCGTGGATTGCGGCGCTGCTTTGGTTTGCGTACCGCGCATGTTACGGCACTTGCAGATAATCCCGTAGGCAGGCTCATTGAAGACTTGATGCTGCAGGGCGGAGTCGATCTTTCGCATGTGAAGTGGGCTGATTTTGACGGCGTTGGGCGCACGGTACGCAATGGCCTGAACTTCACGGAGCGTGGTTTTGGCGTGCGC
>CAYOOS010000122.1:0-10230 GCA_964405585.1 uncultured Acidobacteriaceae bacterium
ACATTGCACTAGAATTGTGCAAATTGTCCCCGTAATTGTCCCCGTTTGAGTTGGATTTAGACACAAACAGCCGGAAGGAGTCTGAATGAAGCACAACGAAACAGAGATACGTGTGTGCGATAAGGCGCACACTTTAATAGACTTATTGGTTTTATGGGAGTTATTCGGATGAGGAGTGGTGCTGGCAAAACAAACTACGTCTGTTTAAAAGGCCGCTGCTCTACCACTGAGCTACGCCCCTAATCTCTCGATTTGCATTTGCTTGACGCTAGGCTGGTTAAGCCTCGCTCCCGCACGAGGCAGGATCGGCAGCGCCCCGAGCGCGGCTTCACTCTGAAAACTGGCACACGCCGCACTGTCTTCCCTCTCGGAATCGCTAGCAAACGTTCTTTTTAGTCTACCATGGCCCGCGCGCTGCTGTATTGGCTTCCCCCACGAGCCACACTGCGCAGTCCAGCAGTGAAATGTGTTTCGAACGTCTCGCTGAACACTTCCCTGAACATCTCATGCCCGGCACATTGCTGACAAATTAGCGCATTCTCAGGGCGTATTCGTTTCCCTTAAGTCCGTTTACGGCGCTTGCGTTTCCATTCATGCTCTCGCCGCAACAGCGCCTGGTGCCTTTTGATCTGCGATTCGATGTCGCTAAACGCATTCTTGCAACCTGCCAACACATTCCTTCCATTTCCCGTAGCGTGCAGCGTGCCTGACGGAAGAGAAAGCGTCAGGGAACAGGACTGCTCCTCCGTTCTCTGATTCCTCGTAAATACTCCGTGCAATTGGATCAGATCCGGCTCGTAGCTTCTCAGGAGTTTTCCCAACTTATCCAGACGGTGCACAAGCTCCTTGGCGACAGCTTGTTGTGCTTCGGCGTGCTTGTAGCTGATCGAAACGTTCATGGTTGCACCTGTAGGTGATAAAGCGGAATCTGGCAGGATCGCGACGCAGCTAAGATTCTGCACCGCATGACAACTTCAGCATAGCAGGCGGTTTACTGCCACGCAACGTCGTCCGTGCTTCTGCGCGTTGACAGTTACCTCAGTTATTCCTAGGCTAACGAGGCGGCCGGAAATGCGGGGCCGTCGCTGGCGGCGTAGCTTTGATGAAGAAAAAGGAAATAACTGACGGGCAACAGGGCCGGGTACGTGTCGGTCCAGCGGGCTGGTCCTATGCGGATTGGTCGGGGTACGTCTATCCGTCTCGACGACCCAAAGGCTTCCACGAAGCCTCGTATCTCGCCGAATTTTTCGACACCATCGAGATCAATACTTCCTTCTACCAACCCTTGCGCCCGGATCACGCGGCGCTCTGGGTCGAGCGTGTGGCCGCCAACCCCGCCTTCCTCTTCACTGCAAAATTGTGGCAGAGGTTCACTCACGACCCGTCCGCAACCCTCGAAGACGAACGCGCCGTACGCGCGGGTTTCGACGTCCTGCGCCAAGCGGAAAAGTTGGGCGCCGTTCTCCTCCAGTTCCCTTTTTCGTTCCATTGCACAAAGGAAACCGTGGGCTATCTCTCCGCCGTGCTCAAACGCTTTGCCGACTATCCTCTCGTAGTGGAACTTCGCCACGCCTCTTGGCAAACGAACGAAACGCTGGCCCTCCTGCAGGCGCACAACGCAGGCTTCTGCAACATTGATCAGCCCATCATCGGCCGCTCCCTGGAGCCCTCCGCCGCCAGCACTTCCCCCGTCGGCTATGTTCGTCTCCACGGACGGCGCTACGACACCTGGTTTAGCGACAATCCCGCCATGCCGGCGCATGAACGCTACAACTACCTTTACTCCGAAGAAGAACTCGATCCCTGGGTCTCGCGCATCAAAACGGTGAATCAACGCACCCGCAATTCTTTCGTGGTCACCAACAATCACTATCAGGGCAAAGCGGTGGTCAATGCCCTCCAACTCATCAGCATATTAAAAGGAGATAAAGTTAAGGTGCCGGAACCCTTGCGCCAGCACTATCCGGAGTTGGAGAGGATTGCCAGCGAGATGCCCGCGGCGCCCACGCTATTTCCTCTCGGGGTGTTGCCAAGGAAAAAAGAGAAGCGTTCTACTTCTTGAAGAGATTCTCGAAAGCTTGCCGTGCGTCGAGCGGACGTCCGGGGGCAGGAGTCTCCGTGGGCACTTGCGCGGGCTGCGCGTAGGAAGTCGGCGCGGTGTCTTTCTCCACCGTCATGCGAAATTCATACAGTTTGCAATCGTTCTTGGCATCTTTGGGCGAGATGCGCGCGGGAATGGTCTGCGTGCATTCAAATTGCGCTCCCGAATCAAAGAAACGACACTGTTTGCAGCAATGAAGTTCCGAATTGCACTTCGGACATTTCCCGCTGGGGTCAAACCCCGCTACCAGCACCGCCCCACAGTTGGAACAGCGCGCCCGCGTAACTGTACCCACCATGCGCGGCGTGCGAGGACCCAGATGATCGGTCGCGCCGCGAGGGCCGCCCTGCGGCGGCTTGCGATCATGCCGATCCTTCTTCTCGTGCTTGTCTTGTTTTTCTGCTTCTCGATAGCCGCGATGGCCGTACTTACGATCCACAAATTCCTCCGTCCGTCAGCCTCGACGGACTGTCACTTCCACTGCGTACACCTCTGGTCAAAGGCGAAACTGATACCGATATGTATCCAATCGGATTGCTACCTAGCCCGGCACACCACTCTTCCCCGTTTGAAGTTATCCTGGGATGCCGCACAGCGAGGGCAGAAGATGGGACATCTATGTTTGTAATCCTATGGGAGTTCGAAGTCAAGCCGGGAAGCGAGCCTGCCTTTGAAAGAGCCTATGGAGCCCAGGGCGACTGGGTCCACCTCTTTCAAACCGACCCCCACTACCGGACAACCTATCTCCTAAAGGATTCCTCCCGCCCGCAAATCTACTTCACCATGGACCTCTGGGACTCCGAAACCACCTACGAGAACTTCAAAAACATAAACCTCCAAGCCTACCAGGCGCTGGACCTTGCAACCGGGCAACTCACTCTACGCGAGCGCTTCATCGCAGCTTTCCAATCCGATCAACCCCTCATGTAGCGCAGGGAGAGTCTGCGCTTGCCCGCCGCCTTCTGGCGGGAGCCCTGCGGCTTTTCTCTTGCTTTACGCCTTCTCTCGAGCCCTGCGGTTTTTCTTTTGCCTTTAAAGGCTTCCTCTGGAAAAAGCCTCTCTTCACCAACTCCATTATGAAAACCACTTCACAAATCCATCCGCCGCCAAATCCGGCTGCAGAAACGTCCTCGGCGTGCCCGCTTTCCGCAGCACCGCCTCCGCGGCCAGATACCCGCTACGCACCGCTCCTTCCATCGTGGCGGGCCAGCCCGTCGCCGTCCAATCTCCTGCCAGGAACATCCCGCGAATCGAGGTCTCTTGCTTTGGACGCCATTTGTCCACGCCGGGTTGCGGCGAAAATGTGGCCGCAGCTTCTTTTATCACCGTCGCTTTTGTTAATACTGCGTTACGCGCGGCGGGCAACGCCTGTCGCACCTCCGCCAGGCAAAGGTCAATGATCTCCTGCCGCGGTTTCTGCAATAAATCATAGGAGGCGCTGATTACCAACTGAAGGTACTGCCCAGCTTCCTTGGAAGAGCCATTCGCCCCGCCGTAAAGCGCCGTCTTGTTGAAGATCCACTGCGTCGTCGTCTCCAGCAACGTCACGAACGGTTCGCGCATGACCTCGCGATCGAACCAGAAATGCACTCCGGTGATCGGCGCCACGCAAATGTGATCCAGATTCGCCAGCAGCGCCTCAAGCTCTTTGCTCCCCTTCGGCAGAAGCTCGCCAATCGCTTGATGCGGCAGGGCAAAAACGTACGCGTCGGCAGTTTCCTCGCGGCCACCATCGAACTCCACACTACTCACCACACCGCCCGCCACGCGAATCCCCCGCAGCGGCGCGCGCAAGTTCACTTCCCCTCCCCGCCTCTCGATTTCCGCTTTGCACCCGTCATACAGCGTCGCCAGCGGCACTCCCGGAACTCCCATGCGATACCCCGTGCGGTTCGAAAGAAATCCCTTCCAGAAAACGTCCACGCCATAGCGTGCATCCGTGCGCTCCAGCTCCTCGTCCAGCGCGCTCACCAGCACGACGCGCCAGAATCGCTCAATCGCGCCCGCCGTCTGCTTGCGCCGTCGCAGCCATTCCAGCATCGAAATGGGGCTCGCTTCCTCAATGTCCTTCGGTTTACCCTTGCTGCGCAGAATATCCATCATCGCGCGGCCAATGGAATATTTATCCGCCAGCGTCAGCGGCGCGAATGTCGCAAACGACCCAAGCATGTGAAACGGCGCGGGCAGCATCCCTGCCTGCATTTCGCCCGTGCGGCCCTGGGGATCTTGAAACAACAGCCGGTCAAAGAATTTGATTTTGTCCGCCGAACCCACGCGGCGATAGAAATCTTCCAGATTCGTGCAGCATCCCAGCGTCACGTGCTGGCAATTGTCCACGTGCTCGCCGCCGGGCAACACGTACGACGTTGCCCGGCCGCCCAGGAATGGCCGCTGCTCGAAGAGCCGTACGCGCCAGCCGGCTTCAGCCAGCGCGATGCCCGCCGACAGCCCTGCCAATCCCCCGCCGATCACGATCACGCTTTGCAAGTATGTTCTCTTCCGTCGGGCGCCCGAATCGCGCCTTGGCAATCAACTTCAACTTGTCCGACTTCGAGAGCCGTACGCGCTCTCCAAAAACCGCAAAATCCGCCGCTTCAATCCTCGCCAGCAGCGCGCTGTACGTGTGCACCAGCAGCCATAACGTCCCCCGGCTATCCTCTTCAATCAGGTTGAGCAGTCCCGCGCCTTCCTCATACAACTTCCAAGCGCGTTCCGCCTCAAACCGCAACAGTTCATGCACTCCCAGCGTGGCTTCATTCCTGCCAAAGTCCCCTTTCACCACGCCGTAGCGCGCCAAATCCTCGTCCGGCAAATAAACGCGCCCCAGGGTGTAATCCTCCCGCACGTCCCGAATAATATTCGTGAGCTGAAACGCCAGCCCGAGTTTCTCGGAAAGGTCCAGCGCCTTCGCGTCGTTGAATCCGAAAATGTGCGTGCACGTCAGGCCAACCGTTCCCGCCACGCGGTAACAATATTCTTTCAGCCGCTCGAACGTAGGATACGTCTGAATCGTCAAATCCATTTCCGCGCCGGAAATCAAATCATGCAAATACCGCGTGGGCATGTCGTAGCGCCCCATCGTGTCCACCAGCGCGGGCAAAACCTCATCCGCTCCCGGCAGCGCCGACGCGGGAGACTCCATTGCGGCATTCCCATCGAATACCTGCGACTGTCCGCTTATCGCCTGATCCAGCGCCGCTCGCCACGTCGCCAACCCGCGCTGCTTTTCCGCCAGATTCGTCCCTTCGTCCGAAACGTCGTCAATCAATCGCATGAATGCATACAGCGCCACAATTCCGTCGCGCTTCGCTTTTGGCAACAGGAAAAACGCCGGATAAAAATTACTATGCGCTGCCCGCGCAATCGCATGGCACCGCTCGTATGACGAGCCCACATCCAGCGGCTCCGAGGTATCTCGCGGCGCGCTCGGCATCGCCAAAGTCTTCTTGCGCAGCGTGGCCGATTTCCCGCTCACAACTTGCGCCACAATCGCCCGCCCCAGCAGCCGCACTTGCTTTCCCTTGCTCACCTTCGGCCGCCGGTTCAGCGTGTCGTACCCCATCTTCTCAATCGCGTCCAGCACCGCCAGCCCGCCCCGGCTGAACATCTCCAAATCCACGCTCAACTTCCCTTTCACCTTTCTCGAAAGCGGCAGCCCTTCTTCAAACAATTCCCGCGTCCGGGCAATCAATTCCTTCATCAACGTCACATACCGCCCGCTGAACTTCTTCCCGACAATATCGCTTTCGCTGACGCCATGCGCCACCGCCCGGTCCAGCGGTATATAAATTCGCCCCTTCTCCAAATCATGCGAAACGTCCTGCCAGAAATTCGCCAGTTGCAGCGCCGTGCACGTCGCATCGGAAAGCTTCTGCCGCTGTGCATCCCGGTACCCGCATAAATAGAGCACCAGCCGCCCCACGGGATTCGCCGAGTACACGCAATAATCCAGCACGGCCTCCCAGCTACCGTAACGCTTCACCGCCTGGTCCTGTCGGAACGCCTTCAGTAAATCCGCGAATGGCTGCTTCGGAACATCCTTGGCCACCACCGTTTCGTGCAATGCCACAAATACCGGGTGCGCGGGCTTGCCCTCGTAACAGGCATCCAACTCCCGCTCCCACCAATTCAGCAATTCCAGCGCGCGTTCTTTTTCCGGGATTTCGTCGCCCAGATCGTCTGCCCAACGGCAATATGCGTACAGGTTATAGAAGTGCTGGTGAAGCTCTTTCGGCAGGAGCCAGGACGCAACGTTGAAGTTTTCGTAGTGGTGCGTCGCCAGCCACCGCGTATAAGCCTGCGCAACATCCGGCGCGCAGCCATCCGCAGGCACCTTGGCAGCGATCTCAAGCTCGCCAGGACGCAGCATCAGCGAAGTACTCCTTCATTCATAGGATCAAAGTGGGCTAAACCGATCGAAGGTCCGCGTTTCACGAGTCACTAGTCACGCATCACAATTCACGTAGCTACGGTCTTACCGCCAGCTTGATTTCTCCACTGCGCGCCTTCATCCGCGCGAACGCCTGCGGCAGATC
Organism: uncultured Acidobacteriaceae bacterium; assembly: GCA_964405585.1. Classification (GTDB taxonomy): domain Bacteria; phylum Acidobacteriota; class Terriglobia; order Acidiferrales; family UBA7541; genus Acidiferrum. Next base: position 6,637 of record CAYOOS010000122.1, read on the forward strand.
CCCCAGGCTGATTTCTTCCGTGACAAAATCCTGTGCCGATATTTCCCCGCGCCGGATCGCTTCCAACGCTTCCCGGATAAACCGCGGCGTGTGGTGGAACGTGGAAATAATCTTGATCTCTGAATAGTGGATCGCCGCCGGCGCAATTTCCACGCGTGTATCCGTCGGCAGCCCGCTGAAGAAATTCACCACCCCGCCGCGCCGCACCATCGCCAGCGCCTGCCGCCAGGTTGCGGGATTCCCCGCGGCTTCCACAACACAATCCGGCCCGCGATTCTCGTCCGTCTGCGCCTTCACCGCCGCAACAACGTCGGCCACTTCCGTGACGTTGATGGTCACGGTAGCGCCCAGCTTCCTCGCCACTTCCAGCGGAGCCTCGCGCCGCGCTAGCGCAATCACGTGCACACCCCGCCGCGACAGCATGCGCACAAATTTCAATCCGATTGGTCCGCATCCAATCACCACGCCCGTATCGCCAGTGCGCACTTCCATCTCATGGATGCCGCGCAATACGCATGCCAAAGGTTCCACCAGCGCCGCGCTGTGGTCGTCCACGGAGTGCGGCACTTCCAGCATGTTCTCCCGCACAATGCGTGCCGGGATGCGCATGTATTCCGCATAAGCCCCGTTATTGAACAGAATATCGTCGCAAAGGTTTTCCTGCCCCCGGCGGCAGTGGTAGCAGCGGAAACAGGGCGCGGAGTTGGCGGCAACCACGCGCACACCCAGGCGCCACTTCGTGTCCACCCGCTTGCCCATGGCCACAATCTCGCCCACCACTTCATGCCCAAACACCGCGGGCGGTTGGATCATCTTCGCGTGGTACCCGCGTTTCCACACCTTCAAGTCGGTGCCATCGGTCAACGCCAGCCGCACCCTCAGCAGCACCTCTTCGGAGGACAGCGCCGGCACGTCGATCTGCTCGATGCGCAGATCCTCGCTCCCGTAGAGCACCGCCGCCGTCATCTTCGACGGCACCAGTATTTTCGTTGGGGCCGCAACTTCCTCGATCCCCAGTTCGCTTTTTCTTGTGGACGCTGCTCTCATTGGTGTGTGATCAGGACCTTCAGCGATTTCTCCGTTGGCCTTGCCGCTAGTTCCAAACCCTCTTGGATTCTACCCAGCGGAAACCGGTGTGTGACGATTTCCATCACCGGCAGTTTCTTCCCCAACACCAGTGCTGCTGCACTTTCTTGGATGTCTACAGCCGCACTATAGCTGCCCAATATTTCTTTTTCGTCAATCCCCACTGCCGCGGCAGGAAACTCAATCTTCGTCACTGGGTCATTTGCGGCAAACAGGAGTACCCGTCCACCAGGCCGCGCCGCCGCCAGCGCGTCGACAACCACGGCCGGGTGCGCCACCGCTACCAGAACCGCGTCTGCCCCCCGTCCTTCGGTACGGGCTTGCAACTCTTCCACCAGCTTACCACTTATAGGGTCAAAAGACTCGACCGCTCCCAACTTCATGCTTTTCTCTCTCCGCGTTCCCATCGGATCGCTCGTATAGATGCGTGCCCCTTCATATTTGGCCACCATCAAAAGCTGCAGCCCAATGGGACCGCACCCCGCGATCAGCACCGTTTCTCCCGCCGTGATGCGTGCCTTCTGCACCGCCTTCACAATAGTGTTAATTGGTTCGATGAACGTAGCCTCCTCAAACGTTACATCGTCCGGCAGCGCCACAATCCCGCGTTCCGTCACCCACGGCATCGCTTTCACATACTCGCCAAACCCGCCGCCATTCGGCGTGAACCCTCCGGTCAGCCCGGTCGTCTTGTACTGCTTGCACTGCGAAAAAAGCCGGTTCTTGCAGTAAAAACAAGTGCCGCAAGGAACGTGATGAAAACTCATCACCCGGTCGCCCAACTTCCACTTCGTCACGCCGCGTCCCAGCGCCACAACGGTTCCCGCCAGTTCATGCCCCAGAATCTGCGGCGGCTCCACGTAGCGCTGAAAAATCTTCTTGATGTCCGTCCCGCACACCCCGCAAGCCGCCACCTTAATCAGTACCTCGCCGTCTCGCACCTCCGGCACCGGCACTTCCTCCACCCGCACCACGCCCTTCTCGCGAAACACCCCCGCCCGCATCGTCTTCGGTATCGGCCCCAATGTCCTCACCTGTTCCGCCACCATCCCCGCCCCGCTCATCGTGCCGCCACCTCTTCCAAGCCCTCACCCTCCGGAAACCATCCGTGAGTGAAGAGCGACAATTTCTTGATATACCTTTCCAGGAAATTCGCCAGTACCGCGGCGGCACTACGGCTGTCGCGTCCAAGACGATACAAAGCAGGAATACTCAACGGATGTCTTTTCAAGTAGACGAGGACTCCGTGCAATATTACTTTGCCCCTCTCGTTCATCGTCAGATCGAGATCAATCGGGAGCTCTCTTTCACAGCCATCAGAAATAACTCGAATTGCCACAGCAGGTCGGCCACATTCCTGTGCGGCGCTCATCACACCAAAGCTTTCCATATCCACGAATTCGGCAAAGGGAGCCAGTTGTGCTTTTTCCTCAAGGGTTCTAACAATGTGATCAGATGTCAGAAGCAACTTGGCTCGTACCGCATTCTCTCTCCACGCGTTTAGCATCAATCCGCGGCCACAGGCCAGAGTCTTGGACTTACCTAATAGCTGAACCGCCTCAGCAACCATAACGGTGCCAGGATTGTGTTGCGCTCGCAGCGCCCCTGCAAATCCTGAAGCAATACAAAAATCATGCGACGCGGTCAGCACGGCCATCGTCGCGTTCTGGGCATTCTCCAATCCCATTCCGCTTACCACAAAATCCACGTTTGCTCGTCCGACATTGCCTTGATAAACAGTGAATCCTTCGATCTCCCGCGACGATAGATTCCGCAGCTTCCGCCACGGCGCAAACTCCGCTTCCACCGCAAATGTAACCAGCACCCTCATCTTCTCACCAGTAGGGGCCAGCCCGCCGGAGGCGGGGACCCCATGTCCGCAACCAATTCAAATTTCAATCTCTTGCTTCCTGATATCTGATCGCTGATATCCCTTCGCACTCCACCACACTCTCAACTCATCAACTCACGCGGACGCCAACCTCATCCTCTTCACCCGTCCCGCTCTCACATACCCATTCGCCTGATACCACCGCGCCGCGCGCTCCAGCGCCGCCGCCACCGGTCCCGGCTGAAATCCCAATTCCCGCCGCGCCCGCGAAGCATCCACAAACATCTTGTGCTGCGCAATCTTCACGCCTTCCACCGGAATCCCCGGCTCTTTTCCAACCAATCGCGAAACCGCGCCGTCCACGTAAGCTACACTCAACGCCAGCCCGTGCGGGATTTTCATCCATGGCGCCGGCAAACCCGTAATCTTCGCCAGCGTGTCCAGCACTTCCTTCAACGTCAGATTCTCCCCGCCCAGCAAATATCGCTCCCCGACTTTCCCCTTCTCCGAAACCAGCAGGTGCCCTGCTGCGCACTCTTCCACTCCTACAAAATTCAATCCCGTTTCCACGTACCCCGGCATTTTGCCATTCAAATAATCCAGAATAATCTTTCCTGTAGGTGTCGGCTTCCAGTCCCACGGCCCCACCGGTGTAGTCGGCATCGCCACAATCACCG
>CAYOOS010000123.1:0-10063 GCA_964405585.1 uncultured Acidobacteriaceae bacterium
TTGCGCCTGCAAAAGCATGGCACGATACGGACGCGAATCGATTTCCAGCAGCGAGTCCCCTTTCTCTACCCGTTGACCCTCCTTGAAGTTCACTGTCAGAACGATGCCATTCACCTGGCTGGTAATCGAAGCGGTATAAACCGGAGTGACCGTGCCGATGGAGTTGAGGTATACCCCGATGTCACCCTTTTGCGCTGTTACGCTCGTAACAGTGATCCCTGTTTTGGCGCGGGCGGCAGCCGCGGCCGCCGCTTTCTTGGCCTCCTCGTGGTGGTATATGACCAGCACGATGACAACCGCAAGGGCCAGGAGCAACAGACTCCACAGAACAATTCGACTATTCTTATGTCGGGGACGTGCAGGGTAAGAAGCCGGGAGTGGATGGTCAGGTGCGACGGCTGAATGGTCGTTGATGTCGTCTGTCAATCGCGATCTCCTTTTGAACTCCAAATCCTGCGCTTCGTTATCGCGCAACCTGGTTGTTCGAGATCATGCTGCCCAGAGGAAATTTCGGCCAGGTCGTTATAGTTGTTGGATATTCCGAGCTCACAGCCAGGACCGGGTCCATAACTTACAACACTTGTGGGCAGCCGTCGATGCACAACACGCTGGGTGAGTCCATCGCCACATCATCCCCTGTATGTTTACGAGCTGGATTTGGCTCGCCGTTGCACGGCGTACAAAGCATCCAAGACACAAAATGCCCGCCACGACTTGGTGACCCACGCCATGCGAGTTGAAACAGCCCTTCACCAGGGCCTAGCTATGCTCACAAAAACTAAGCAACCATTCAACATCTGTCTGTTCAATATTGCACACCTACACCCCTTGGGCGACGGCGATGAAGTGGACTGCGCCCGGCAAAGCCGCCATGATCGGAACTGTTGTCCTCGCTGCGGATTGAGGATGTTATTTCTTAAGGCCGGCTTCAAGTCCTGGAGTCAGCTGCTGGATTTCCTGGAGCAAGAGCCTCTTGGCCTGCGGATTCCTGCTCGCGGAGGGCTTTTTGCCAGGAGAGCAAACCGACTACGGCCAGGAAAATAAGAAAGGCGAAAAGTACGGACGTGAGATAGAGATGCTTGTAAACAAAGACGCCGATTTCGATGGCGTCCACGACAATCCAGAGCCACCAATTGGCAATGTGTTTTCGCGTGGACCAGAATTGCGCCACCAGGCTGAAGCTTGTTAGCGCCGCATCGATATGCGGTAACGCTGCATCCGTGTAGTGCGCCATGAAGTAGCCCAGCAGGAAACTCCCGGCGGCCCCGAAAATCATTCCCGCCGCGAAGCCGCGCGAGGAAAGACGCTCGACCCTGACGCTGCCTTCCTCTTGCAAGCCGCGCCACCAGTGCCACCAGCCGTAAATCGCGAAGGCGAAATAGACAAACTGCAGAAGCATGTCCGAGTAAAGTTTTTCGCGGCGAAATACCAGCGCGTACAAAACGCAGGAGACGAGGATTACCGGCCAGGAGGAAAGTTTGCGGCGCGTGGTCAGCCAGATGCCGAGCACGCTTGTGAGCACGGCGGCGATTTCGAGAGGCGACATCATCTGCTCGCGCCATCAGAAAGCGCTGGGAGGATTTCCGCTGAAGCCGGGTGCGATGCGGCCCAGATTTGCAGATGTTCGAGGAGCCGCTTGCCTGGATCACTGCTGAACCAGCGAGCGTGGCCGAGGAAATATCCGAGATACGCTAGATCCGTTTTCTCCTTTGATTTCAACACGCGCAGGAAATAATCCGCCTCGGAAAGCGCGAATTCCGCATGCACCAGAGGCAGCAGAGCTACGACCGCCTCCGCCTCCTTGCGCGACAATGGGCGCAGCTCCTCGTAGCCGCTTAAGAGAGAGCGGATTTGCTCCAGATGGAATGGGTCATGCGAAGCATCGTGGATTTGCAGCCACTCCACGCCGTTGCGCTCGATCGCGGTGGCTATGTCATGAATCGCGGTGGTGCGGTCCGCAAGACCCACATCAATGATGTCGGTGACGGTTGCGTTCGGCGACGTGTCACCCCAGAAGAGATTGGAAGCATGAAAGTCGTTGTGCGTCCAGAGAGGCTGAAAGACCGGCAGAAATTCCTGCAATCGATTGTGCAGCGGAAGAAACGTTTCCTGAGTTTCGGCCAGCCAATCGCGCTGCGAAAGGTAGCCATTCAGCGCGGGACGCTCCTCAACGTAACGAACGAGCGCGGGCCACGGGTTTTCACTCGAAAATATCTTGAAGCTCGTGACCAGGGTTGCGGCTTTGCGGGCAGGCGCATCGTAGCCTGCGGAAGCGGCGTGTAATCGCGCAAGAGCCCGGCCCGCATTGTGCGCATGGCCTACGCTCAGAAACGGCGTCCAGGATTGCGCCTCCTCATACAGGTCCAAGCCTTCGCCGGCAGGATGAACTTCGTACGTCCACTCGCCAATTTCGATGGCGGTTTCCCCGGACTGGTCGCTGAGCGGCTTTTTCACCAGATTGTCGCGTGCGCTTAAATAGGCCAGCCAGCGATGTTCTTCGAGCAGCGAATCCCTGTCGCGAACCGCGTGATGATGGCGCTTCACAAATACTTTTCCAAGCGGCGTCTGCACAACGCTGGCCGCCGAAAAGGGACGCGGGCTGAACGAGAGGATGCGCTCCGCTTTACGCGCTTGAGGAAAGCGCCGCAGCAGTTCATTCAATTCATCGAGCTTAAGCGCCGGCCAATCCGGTTCGACGAGATTTCCATCCAGGCCGTGCGCCTTCACTTCATCGGTCATTCCGGCACTCGCAATCTGCTTTCCACGGCGCTCCCGTTCTACTCTGTGAATCTTCCATTTCGCCTCGCCCTTCAAAAGTTGTATTGCACGGATAGCCGCACCGTTGTGGGTGCGCCGAGATGCAGGAACGTATCGCCGTAACTCGCGCCGGTGTCCTTCCAGTAGCGCTTGTTCATCACGTTGTCCGCAGACAGACGAAAGGTGACTTTGCTCCACTCTCCACTCGGCGTATAACGCGCGCCCATTCCAAACAGGTTGTAGCCCGGCACGCTCACCGAATCGTCGCGTGTTGCTTCTTTCGGCCCCGTGTAGCTCCATCCGGGAAGCAGATGCAAGCCGGTGATGAATGGAACATCAGAGTCCGCGAACACGGACGAGCGAAAACGCGGCACGTTGATGACTTGCCTGTCATTGAAATCGGGGGTGCTGCTTCCCGAGGAGATGGCGCGCAAAAGTGTGGCGCTTCCCGTGAGCCGCAACCAGTTATTCACCTTGCCCTGAGCGCTCAACTCCAAGCCCCTGTGCGTTTCATGCCCGTCGGAAACAAAATCGATGTCGGCGCCATCGTCCGTCACTTTGGGATAGAAAAATGGCGCGCGCGTGCGGAACAAAGCGGCCGTCAACAAAATGCGGCTCCCGGGCGAATACTTGATTCCCGTTTCCACCTGGCGCGTGAAGAAAGGCGCGAGAAACGCGTTGGGATTGACGGTGGCCCAAAACGGGGCCTGCCATCCTAGCGAAAGCGCCACGCTGTAATTCCCGTAAAGCAAAACATCGGAGATTGGCCGAAAGGACAAGGAATACTGAGGCAGCCACACGCCCTTTTCCGTACTGACGAGCGCCAATGCGGTACCGGCTGCATTCAAGTTGGAGAAATTGTGGTCGTGAAGCGTATCGTATTGACCGCCGACGGTTACATCGACACGCGCCGGCAGATGGATATGGTCCGCGACGATTAGCGCGTACTGGTGCGTGTCTTCGGCAAGCAGCACGGGACCCGGCGTCGGCGGATCCGTGGGCGGGGCGGGCTGAAAGACTTGCTCGGGCTGATAGATATTTTCAGTCCCGACATAGGTGTAGACAACGCCGGTGTCCACGGCAACGGCCGGGTTGGTGAGTGCAAGATTCACGCTGCGGCGCTGCAAGCTCGTGCCGATGGCGACGTCGTTGGTCACACGACCGATTTTGATTTGCCCCTGCAAAATAGCTTGCAATTGATCGTTGATGCGAACTTCGCCAGGACTTCGATAATCGTAGACGTCGTAGTCGCCCGTGGGACTGAAGAAAAAGGGTGTGGCGCTGTTGGCACAGGAGGCCGCGTAGTAGCAGCCATAGGGCCAGGCAATGTTATCGTCCAGCAGAGTGTGGCTGAAGTCTCCGGCAACGAAAAAACGCCAATGGCTGGAGAAGCTGTGGTCCAGCCGAACGATGGCATTGAAATCGTCGTAGGTGTTCGGTTTGGCCCAGGACTGATAACCGAGCATCACGTCGGGCGAAACGTCTACCGGCACGGTGGTGCCTCCGAGCAACTGGTAGCCGCCGACGGAACGCTGAACAAGGTGCTGGTAGTCGAAATCGCCTTTCAGGTAGGTAGTGGAATTGAGTTTCCAGTCGGCAGAAACGGCGCCGAATTCCCGCGTGCCATTCGCGCCGTGCACGTAGGAGCGCATATCTTCGCCGGCCAGATTAGTGCGAATGCCGAATTGCTGCTGCGCACCAAGGAATCCGCCGAGATCAACGCTGCCGTACATCGTGCCGCGCTGGTCGGTGGCCAGGTTCAGCGTGCGCACACCTGCGGGGCGCTTGGTCACATAGTTCACTAATCCCCCGCCGGAGGCTACGCCCACTTCGTCGGAATCCACGCCGTGTAGGAACTCGACCGCTTCCTTGTTTTCCAGAGGGAAAAGTTGTTCCCCAGCCACGGACAATCCGTTGATCTTCACCGCCGAAGCCAGATCGAGTGGAAATCCGCGAATCTCAAAATCCTGATACCAGCCGACCGGGGCATAGTCTTCTCCGACGGAAGCGTCATTTTTCGCCACGTCGGAAAGCAAGCGCGCCTGCTGATCATCCAGCAGGCTTCGCGTCACCACCAGCGCGGAAATAGGCAGGTCCTGCAGAGGCTGATTGTCCAGGTTTCCGATGGCAACATTGGCGGGCTTGTAGTCGTCAGCCGCTTCGCCGTTCACGATTACCACCTTGCGTGCGGATTCCACGACAAGTTTGACCGGTAAGTTCGTCACTGATCCCGCGGAGACACTGATTTTGTTTGCGCGAAAAACCTGGAAGCCCGGGGCGGAGACTTCCAGTGCGTAAAAACCCGGCGGTAGCTTCAGCAATTGGAATTCACCGGACGAACTGGAAGAAGCAGTCCACGATTGGCCCGTAGATTCGTTCGCGCCCTTGATGGCTGCGTTGGCCACGACGGCGCCGGAAGCGTCTGTCACCACCCCCGAAATCGCGCCAGTCGAAGTTTGCGCCCTGACAATCCTGCCCGGTGACATGGCAAGAGCCAGCAACACTACCGTTGCCACCCTGAATATCCCGCGAAAAATCATGATGACTTAATTCTCCCTAAAATCGCGGAAAACAACCACCACTCGTATTCATGTACCATGTCACCCAGCCTCTTTTTTGAAGGGCAACTTGGGTATTGACATCGGGCATCACACATTTTTAGCATTAGGATTCGCACTTTGATCTCTTTTTGCGTTGATGGACCGGGAACTTCATCATCGCTTCAAAGCTAAATTTTATGATCACCGTAAAACAGCTTACCAAAAGGTACGCGCGCAACACGGCCGTCGACCAAATCTCCTTTGAGGTGCAAAAAGGTCAAATTGTCGGCTTTCTGGGACCCAATGGGGCTGGGAAGACGACGACCATGCGTATGTTGACCTGTTTTCTGCCGCCCACCTCCGGCACTGCGGAGGTCGCCGGGTTCGACGTTTTGGAAAATCCGCTTGAGGTGAAGCGCCGCATCGGTTATTTGCCGGAGACGCCTCCGCTGTATCCCGAAATGCGCACCACCGAATATCTGCAGTTTGTCGGCAAGATTAAGGGGCTGCGCGGCATGGAATTGCGGCGTCGTGTCGATTATGTGCTGGAGCGCTGCGCTGTGCTCGATGTAAAGGACAAAGTTCTTGGCAAGCTCTCCAAGGGGTATCGTCAGCGCGTCGGACTGGCCCAGGCCATCATTCACAATCCCGATGTGCTGATTCTGGACGAACCCACGGCCGGGCTTGATCCCAAGCAGATCAACGAGACACGCGATCTGATCAAGGGCCTTGCCGGGGATCACACCATCATACTGAGCACGCACATTCTTCCCGAGGTCGAGCAAACCTGCCAGCAAGTAATCATCATTAATAAAGGGAAGCTGGTCGCGACCGACTCGGTAAGCAATTTGCGGCATCGCGCGAGCGGGGCGGGGTCTGTTCTTGTGGAGGTGGCCGGCCGCAGCGGCGAACTCAGTGCCGCCACAGTGCAGCACCGCCTGGAACAAGTTCCCGGCGTTAGCCGCGTGGTCTTCCGGGAAACGCGACAGAATTGCTCCACCTTTGAAGTGGAAGGCCAGCACGACCGCGCCATTCGCGGCGATCTGGCGCGCGCCGTTGTCGAATCCGGCTGGGACCTGAACGAACTGCGCACCTCCGCGGTCAGCCTGGAAGAAATTTTCCTGGAGCTTACCGGCGCAGATGCTGCCGCTACGCCGACAGATGAATCCGCAGAGTCGGCGCCAACCGAATCTGTCGCCAACAGGACGGGAGAATGAGAGCCATGCGCAACGTTTGGATTATTTGCCGCAAGGAACTTCGCAGTTACTTTGTGTCTCCCATCGCCTACATCCTGCTGGCCTTCTTCGCCATTATCTTCGGATTTATGTTCTGGAACTCTCTGGGCGAGTTCATTTACTACGGGATGCAAGCGCAGTTGCGCGGGCAGGTGTTCCCCATGAATCTCAACGAAGAAGTTATTCGCCCTCTAATCTCCACAACAGGGGTGATTGGGCTGTTCTTGATTCCGGTGATTTCCATGCGATTGTTCGCGGAGGAAAAACGCGCGGGTACCATTGAACTCCTGGCCACCTCGCCGATTCGTGACGGAGAAGTGATATTTGGGAAATGGCTGGCTTCGCTGATTCTCTACGCGGCCATGCTGCTTCTGACGGCACTCAATTTCATATGGCTTTTCAAATATGGCAACCCGGATTGGAAGCCGCTCGCGGTGGCATATCTGGGGTTGCTGCTCCTGGCGGGCGCACTACTGGCCATCGGCGAATTTATTTCCACACTGACGCGCAACCAGATCATTGCAGCGGTCGCCACGTTTGTCGTTTGCCTGCTGCTGTGGGTCCTCGAATGGGTAAGCGGTTATGATTCCTCGACATGGGCGCGCGTCCTCGCGTACATTTCCGTGCACAGTCACTTCGAATCCTTCACGAAAGGTTTGCTTTCCACGAAGGACGTGGTTTATTACGTAACCGCAATCTTTCTGGGGCTCTTCTTAAGCGCGCGGTCGATGGAATCCCTGCGCTGGAGATCGTAAGGCGATGAACACCACATTTATACACGCACGGCAAACGAAGTATGCGCTTTACGTCGGCACTTATATTCTTCTCGCTCTCGGAATCATCGTCGTCGCCAATACGCTTGCGGACCGCTACAACAAGTCCTACGACTCCACTTCCAACAAACGCAATAGCCTTTCCGAGCAGACCGCCAAAATCGTTAAGGGCTTGAAGGAGCCGGCGACGATTACCTATTTCGACCAAAGCACGCGATTCGCGCAGGCCAAAGAGCAGCTCGACCTCTACGCCAATCTGTCCCGAAAGGTCCAGGTAAAGTACGTTGACGCTGACAAAAACCGCCCGCTCGCCGTGGCCGCCGGTATCCACGGTTACGGCGCCGCTGTTGTTCAGATCGGCGAAAGAAAAGAGGAAGCGAAGAGTCTCACCGAAGAAGGAATTACCGGCGCCTTCATCCGCGTGCTGAAAAACAACACCCGCACCGTCTGCTTCCTTGCCGGCAGTGGCGAGCACCGGATTGACGACGGCCAGAGGGACGGCTTTTCCCGATTTCAGGAATTGATCGGTAGAGACAAGTACGAGGCGAAATCCGTCGACCTTCTAACGAAAGCCGAAGTTCCTTCGGACTGCACCGTGCTTGTCGCAGGCGGGCCGCGCGACGATTATCCGCAGCCGGAAGTAGATGCCATCAAGACGTACGTGGAAAACGGAGGCCGCGCCTTGTTTCTCCTCAACCCGCCGCTCAAGATGGGCCGCGTCCAGATTGCCGATAATGATGCCCTCACAAGCCTACTGAGCAGTTGGGGCGTCACTCCAGACAAGAACCTGATTCTTGACATGAACCCCATCAGCCAGCTCACGGGCCTCGGACCTGAAGTTGCGCTTGTGACACGATACGAATCCCATCCGATCGTCGGCGAAATGGGTGGCTCCGCAACGGGGTTTCCGCTGTCGCGTTCGCTGCAAATCAAGAACGCGCCGAAGACCAGCGTCGAAAAACTCTTCTCTTCGTCTCCTTCCAGCTTCGCGACCACCAAACTCGACAGTCCAGCGGTGAGCCCCGACGACCCGAAAAACGAGAAGGGTCCTTTAACTCTCGCTGCGGCCGGAACCTACGACACCGGCAAGGAAAACTCGCAAGGGCGCTTCGTGGTGATTGGCAGTTCCGAATGGGCCGCCAACTCCTTTATCCCGACCATGGATGATAGCAACCTCGCCGTGAACAGCATCAACTGGCTGGCGTCCGACGAAGACCTCATTTCCATCCGCCCAAAGGACAGTGACGATCGCCACATCACGCTTACGCAAGCGCAATTCAATTGGCTCCGCATCACCTGCCAGATTTTGCTTCCTCTACTTGTCATTCTCGGGGGAGTTTCCGTATGGTGGCGGCGCCGCTAGATTGGGGCTTGCCCGATCGAGCCGGATGAGGAATCTCATTTCATGAAACTCCGTGGCATCATCATCGCCGCACTCATTCTTGCTGCTCTTACCGGCGCGCTGTATTGGTCCAATCACCACAAGCCGGGCGAAGACGCTTCCAAAGCCGCCGCTGACTTGCCTCCGAAAATCCTCTCGCTCAACCAGCCTGATATCACGCGGCTCGCCATCCAGCGGAAGGGGTCGCCCGAAGTTGTGGTGTCAAAGAACGCGTCGGGTGCTTGGCAGATCACGGCGCCGCAGGCTCTCCCGGCTGACCAGGAAGCTGTTACCAGCCTGCTGTCTACTCTTTCGTCGCTCAATTCCGAACGCCTCGTGGACGATAAGGCCAGCGATCTCTCGCAATACGATCTCACCGACCCGGGACTACAAATCCAAGTCACGACGAAGGGCAACACGCAGAAACTTCTCGTTGGCGGACAGACCATCACGGGCGGTTCCAACTTTGCCGCGCTTGCCGGCGATTCACGTGTTTTCACAATCGCCAATTTCAATAAGTCCAGCCTCGACAAATCCGCCGCCGATCTCCGCGATAAGCGCCTGTTGACCGCGGATTTCGACAAGGTCTCCCAGATCGAACTGCTCCGGCAATCCGCCGGCCATACACAGGACATCACTTTTGGCCGCGACAAGGACTCCTGGCAAATCCTTAAACCCAAGCCTTACCGTGCGGAATCGTTCAAGGTGGATGACCTCGTGCGCGCCTTGAAAGACGCAAAGATGGAAACTTCCGCTAGCGACGACGCGACCAAGATTGCCGCTGCTTTCACTGGCGCTTCCCCGTTTGCTACCGCGAAAATCACGGGGGCCTCTGGAACTCAGGAATTGCAAGTTCGCAAGGCCAAGGACGATTACTACGCGAAATCTTCCGTGGTCCCCGGCGTATTCAAAGTTTCTGCTTCCCTAGGCACCGCGATTAACAAGCCCCTCGACGATTTCCGCAACAAGAAGTTATTCGAGTTTGGCTACGAAGAACCCGACAAAATTGAGATTCACGACAGCGCGAAATCCTATTTCCTGACGCACTCAGGTACCGACTGGTGGGGAGCGGACGGCAAGAAGCTCGACTCCGATTCCGTGGAAGCGCTGTTGGACAAATTGCGCGATCTATCCGCGACCAAGTTTCCCGATTCCGGTTTCACCGCGCAAGCCATCGAAATCACGGTTATTTCCAATCAGAACAAGCGCACGGAAAAAGTATCCATCGAGAAATCCGGAGACTCCTACATCGCCAAACGGCAGAATGAGCCGGCACTTTATGAATTGACCGCCGCGGCTGTCAGCGACCTTCAGCAAGCCGCTGCCGGTCTTAAACCTGCTCCGCCGCCTCCGCCGCCGGCTGCTCCGGCAGCAAAG
>CAYOOS010000124.1:0-10046 GCA_964405585.1 uncultured Acidobacteriaceae bacterium
CTGTGGCTGATACATTTGCGGGACCAGGGCATCCCGAAACCCATCCCGGAGCTGTCGCCGCAGGGAAGTAACTCTGAAGTTTTAAAGCCACAGGATCAGGGGTTGCGAGCAGCATGCCGGTGGAACTGAACGCCGAACCCGTGGCTCCCGGCATTCCGTAAAAGTCTCCCGCTTCCATGGCCGCGGTAGGATAACTATAGTTTCCGCCGGTTGGAGCTGTGGAAGGATTGCGCTGGTATGCGAAAAAGAAAAACAACTTATTCTTTATTACCGGTCCTCCCACGGTGCCGCCGTAATCGTTCCAGTGCTCAATGGCCTTGGGCCCGGAATGGTTAAAGAAGCCCCGAGCGTTCAACGAGGTATTTTGAACGTATTCATACGCGCTGCCGTGAAATTCATTGGTCCCGCTTTTCGTGATGACGTTAATGGAAGTGAGACCATTGCCATACTCAGCGGGTGCGTTGCCCGAATTGACGCTTACCTCGGAAGTGGCATCCTTCGGCATGTAGTAGTTGCTGCTGTTGTAATCTCTGGGAGCGGTGGCAGCCGACCCATCAATCAAGAAGTTTATGTTGTAACCTTGCGTACCGTTGACTCCCACTTGCTGGCCGACGGCTTGGCCTGATCCTCCCCCGTTATTCACTCCGGGAATTAACTGTGTCAACTCGCCTCGCCAGTCCGTGCCGACAATTGGCGCCGCGTCAATGGACTGAGTGCCAAGGTCCACATGCTGCTCGGTGGTTTCCGTTTCAACGAGTGGCCCCGCGGCGTTCACAACAACTTCCTGAGTTGCCACGCCGAGTTGCAGGGTGGCATCAATTACCAATGTTTCGATCTGAAGAACAATGCCTGAGCGGACAAAATCGCGAAAGCCCTGCTTCGAGAATTTTAGGGTGTAGTTGCCCGGCGCAAGAAACGGCACATCGTACAGACCTGACTGGTTCGTCTCCGTTGGAGTGACGATACCTGTTTGCACGTTTGTGATCGTGACCGCCGCTCCCGCCACAACGGCTCCCGAGGGATCCATCACGGCGCCTTTAAGCTCACCCGTGTTCGAGTTTTGGGCCCTGGCGAACGGAGCGAATGAGATCGCCGCCGCCAAAACCAGCATCAAACCGTACCGACCTAGCGCTTCCAAATTTTTCACTTGAACCTCCTGAGAACTGTGAACCCCACAAAGAACTGTTTTCTTCAACATCCGAAAATGGCCAAACCTTGGGTGCGTCGCTCTTCACCGCGTCGCACCCTTTTCACCCTCGACTGTTTTGCTAAGTAAGCCGTTCTTTTTGCACCCAACCTCGAATTCACAAGAATCCAAGTTGACCAATTGCACGGATTTTACGGCCTGCGCTACAGCGAGGAAATCCGCCTAAAGTAGGATTGCCGATAATCCGCATCGATTTTTGTGCATCAAGCCCGGTTTCGCGTGTTCGCAGAGCGGCATCTCCTGTTGCCCAAAGAAGGCAGGATTGAGAATCGCGGCCCGAATTACTTACCGAAATGAGCAATGGCATGATACTCCGGTACAACCTCAACTTCTTTCAATTCAGCAACTTGGCCAGAAGCGGGAAAGGTAATGCGGCCGCTCGCAGGCAAGTAAATCGGAGCGTCTTTCCTCATTGGCAGGATTTGAAGCTCAAGAGTGGGATCCGCTCCCAAGCCCGAAATCTGCCCTAAAGCAACCTGCCAAGGTGCCCCGTTGTAGAAATCGTCGGTAATGAGCCTTTTGTCCGCATAAATGCGTGCGATATCGCCCACGTAAGTGATGCGCAGGAAGACATTTCGCACCGTGGGGTGACTGGTTTCCGGGACCTGAATGCTCCATTCCGCAGCACCCTTGAATGCCTCGGGCTCCGGTGCCTCGGCCACCTCCTGAGCTATCCGAACCGGTGGACGCACATCCGCGTCGCGGACTTTTTCGACTCTGGCTTCTATCTTTTCTGGATCGATGTGGGCCCGGTACTGCTCGAACAGACCCGCTGGACCGGAAGCCGCAAAGCCCTCGGGCGCAAAATCGAGTTTTGGAAAGATCTTGAATTCCAACTGGCCGGGATCGGACGAAATGAGATGAAGGGCGTCGGGCGTGAAATATAAATCCGCGGCGGAGAGCAATAGACGTTCCCGCCCGGCCAAATTCGTTTTCCAGGCATTGCGTGCCGCCTCCTGGGAAAGCAAAATGACCTGGATTTCCTTGGCCCCGGGCTTCCGGATACGAATAGCAATTTCATCAGCGGGCTCGATCTGGTCAACACGAACGAGCTGGTGTTCGCGCGTGATTCTGGCGTGGGGAGCTTCGATACTCTCATCGCCAGAAGAGTGGAAGGCAAACTCTGCGGGCAATCCAGGCCAAACAAAGAAAACGTAGGTATTCAGTCCCTCCATGCGGCAAAGGAGTTGCGCCGTGGAATACTCCAACACGGTTCCTCCCATGTTCAGATTCACGGGCCACATCACGTAAGCGCCGCTCGGAATTTCAGTAGGCCGGCGTGGCACTCTCAATTCTCCCGCGGCTGTCTTCACTCTAACCTGAAAGTTTTTCCGGGCGGGAAGCGGATAGTTCCGCTGGTAATTGTTGATAAAGATAAAGCCGTGATCCTTATCGAATCTTACAGCCACGCGAGGAGTAGCCGTGTCATTTCTGCTTGCCGGCATTCGCTCCGGAAAATAAGGATCCATGGCGGCCAAACTGGAACCGAAATCCCCAAGGAACAGGTGGAACGTTTTCACAGCTCCGAACGATGGATGCATCTGGCCAAACTGACCGAGAGGTGCCTCGTAGTCATACGATTTCACGGGAAGATCATTGAGGTAACCGGTGGCTTGGGATTCCTGCAATGTGGTGAGTTTGCCTTCCGGATTTGTTCCCCCGTGAAACATGTAATAGCCGTAGAGCGTCACGCCCGATCCCATTTTCACCAGCGTCATCGCTGCCACGTCGTCCGCGCTCATGATCGGCCGCCGGTGATAAGACAACTCCGTGCCGCCACCCATTTCCGCGGTCAAGAAGGGAAAGGAAGCGAAACGGGCGTCAATGTCCGGGCGCTTGGAACGTAGATCGTCACCCACATTTTCTTCGCACCGGATGGAAGTAAAGAAATAATTCACATTGGGGGGAAGCTCTTGCAAGCTCCGGCTCCAAAATTGTTCGGGGTACCCTCCAAACACCGGCAGGAACTGCTGCGACGGAATTTCCGCGGTATCCCAGCCAGTTGCGGTATAGAAGGGTGCGTTGAGACCAGAGTCGCGAGCAATCTGGAGGAGAGTCAACATATGCTCCGGCCCTTTGCCTGGCCCGCGTTCGTGATACTCGTTCTCAATCTGGACGCCGATGATGGGCCCGCCTTCTTTCCAGAACAATCCCTTCGTCTGCAATCCGATTTGTTCGTAGTAACGGCGCACATAGCGCAGATAGACAGGATCGCTCTGCCGCGTGGGGCATTTCTGAATCAGCCAATCAGGCAGGCCGCCATTGCGCGCTTCCCCGTGAGCCCAGGGCCCCACCCGAATCCACACGTACAATCCGTGTTTCGCGCACAGTTCGACAAACCGGCGTAGATCGCGTTGCGCGGTCCAATCAAACTGGCCTTCGATTTCTTCGTGGTGGATCCAGAAAACATACGTTGAAACTATCTGTATGCCCCCGGCCTTTATTTTCAGGAGTTCTTCCTCCCACCCACTTTCGGGGTAGCGCGAATAATGGAACTCTCCCATCACGGGAAACCACGGAATCCCATCCTTAATTAGATAGCGGCTGTTCGCCGAAAGAGTGTGCCCGTCGGGTGCCACGCCTCCGATGGCAAATGAAAGAGGTTCCGGCGGAGCGGGCGGATGGCTTACGTCGATGAATATGGATGAGTCTTTGTCCTGGCAAAATCCAGTGGGTACACCTGCGCTAAGGAAGCAAAAAGCTAGCAAAAGCACGAACGTCAACCGCATGACAAGGTTATGTGTGATCACCAGAAATCCCGATACTTCGTATCCAACTGTTCAATTTAAGGCGGATGCGTGCCTTTGCCATCCAACTAAGGTAGTAGAACGAAAAGGAGGGGAAAGTCTGGCTTACAAATGTTCCAGGCCACGTTGCAGAGCTGCTATCACCGCTTGCGTACGGTCATTGACGCCCAAACGCAGCAAAATCACGCTCACGTGACACTTTACCGTCGCCTCGGTGATCCCCAGCGCGTTGGCAATTTCTTTGTTGCTATTTCCCCGCACCATCAGGGAAAGCACTTCGCGCTCGCGCGGGCTCAAATCCGAGTTTGGGGTGCGATCCGCCAGGCTGCGCATAACGGGCGGCGGCAGGAAGTGCGATCCAGAGCGCACGCGGCGCAATGCGTTGACCAGCAATTCATGCGACATGCCCTTAATGATGTAGCCAACCGCGCCAGCCGCGATTGCCTGGTGGATGTCCTCATCTCCCTCGTACGTGGTGAGAACCAGGCACTTGGCAGTTGGTTCGTCCTGCCGAATCGCGCGGATTGCTTCCAGCCCGCTCATTCCCGGCAATCGAAGATCCATCATGGTTATATCGGGGCGGTGCTTCCGGAAAAGCAGTACCGCTTCTTCGCCCGAACCGGCTTGTGCGATAACGCGCATGTCGGATTGAGCGTCTATGATTGCCGCCACACCTAGACGCATGATGGGGTGGTCATCCACCACCAGGATGCGGGTTTTTTGTTCAGGATTCATGTGAGAACAAAAGCCTCGAATCAGGAGACTGCAGGCCGCACCGGAACATCCACGAAAAGGCGGGTTCCTCTTCCCGGAGCACTCTCAATCTTAAATCGGCCCCCAAGGTGCTCGATCCTCTCGCGCATCCCAATCAATCCGAAGTGAGAGCTGGGACTGGTCAGCGCCTCCTCCAGAACAAAACCACGGCCATTGTCGATCACTTGCAGGTGCATCTTGTTCTTATCAAAACTGACGTTTATGCGCACTTCCTCGGGATGTGCGTGGTGCACTGCGTTCGACACCGCCTCCCGTGCCACCATCAAGACTACATATTCCACTGTGCGGTCGAGCGGCAAGGTCTTGCCGGAGGTCTCAAAGCGAACCGGCACCCGAGATACATGGCTAACTTGCTGCGCCATGCTTCCCAGCAATTGCGTGATCTCGGGCGAAGCAGACTCCTTTTGCCGCAGGTTCCAAACCGCCTGTCGGGCTTCGTCCACCGTGGCACGAATCTGCGTGCGCGCGGAGTCCAGAAGATCCTTTCGAGGCCCATTCGAATCCTGCTCGATGGAGACCACGGCTTCAAGCAGCGCCGAGGCGCTCGCGCAACCCTGGATCACGGTATCGTGCATCTCACGGGCAATACGATTTCTTTCTTCCAAAACGGCCTCAAATCTGGCATGTACTTGACGCAACCGAATCCTGTAGACAAGGAAGATTGCGCCGATAAGTAACAGGGCGCAAGCTGCCAGGAACCAACCCGTCCGGTAAATATGCGCGCGCCAATAAAAACCTAATGAGGCCTCCGCGACATTCTCCGGCATACTCATCTCAAAGGCTTGAACTCGAAAGCGATATTCCCTCGCAGGCAGATTCGTGTAATACGCCACCCGCCGGTTCATCGCCTCTACCCATTCTCGATCAAACCCTTCCAGCATGTACCGAAAGCGAATACGCTCCTGGGAGCGCAGGCGAATGGCGCTGTATGCGATCTGGAGTCTGCCTTCGCCTGGCGGGACGACCAGCAAACCCGAAACCGGCATTTCTCGACCGTCCACCAAGACTTCTTCGATCACGACGTGCGGCAAGTCTCCCGGATGTGCCAGACCTGGAAGAACGCGAACCGGGCCACGGTTGCTCGGAAACCACAGCTCACCGCTCGATGTTAGAACTCCTGCCGGCTGCGTCCCTCCATGCATTTGCGTCGCTTCGATCCCGTCGGATAGTCCGTACAACGTGACCGCGGGTCGAGCATCGGGCTGTTTGGCTATCTTGTCCAGATCGCGCCGTAAAACGGACGAAATTCCCTTCGGACCGCTCATCCAGAAAACTCCGTGCGAGTCTTCCAATATATGGTAAATGCTGTTGCTCGCCAGCCCTTGTTCGCTCCCGTACGAGGTCAGCGCGCCGTCACGCCACCGGAATAGTCCTCCTCCGCGCGTGCCAAACCACAACCCGCCTTCGCTATCCTCATGGATTGCCCAGACCTTTTCCTCGGCAAGGCGCTTCACAACGGCATCCTGCACAAAGCTGCCATCTACCCAATGACTCACGCCTCGGTCGGTACCGATCCAGATGCCACCTTTTCGGTCCTCGAGCAGCGCGCGAAGACTGAAATAGCACAGGCCGTCGGTCATGCGATAGTTTGTCAGAGCGCCATCGCGCCAACGATTGATGCCTTCATCCGTCGCGATCCAGATACTTCCGTCGCGGCTCTCCAGGAAGGCTCGTATGAAATCGTTCGTCAAGCCGTTATGCGTTGTGTAGTGATCCTTTTCCGATCCCTTCATTCGGAATGCGCCATGCCCATCGGTGCCAATCCACAAAGCTCCAGATCGGTCTCTTAACACATTGCGGACGCGAATTCCGGGTTCCGGCGAAGGAATCATCTCGGAATCTGTGCGCTTGGCGTTGATACGGAATAGGTGCGTGCTGGCCACCCAAAGCGATCCATCCCGATCAGAATAAACCGTGCCGAAATCCGCGTTCGGAGCCTCCGGCAGCGGAAACGTACTCATGGCTGCTCGGCTCAAGCGCAATAAACCCGTCTGCATTCCAACCCAGATGTTCTGTTCGTTGTCTTCGAAAATGGCGAGGACTGTGCCACCCGGAAGATTGTCTGGCGTCACGATCCGGCTGAAGCTGCCGTCATGAAAACGCACCAGGCCGCTACCAATGCTGCCGATCCATAAAGTGCCCCCGCGATCTTCGTGCAGAGCGCGCACCGTACTGGAAATTTCGGGAACCTTCTCAAACTGCCCTCTCTCCACAGGGCCGTGCAGGTGCTGGAGCCCGGATACAGTTCCCACCCAGATTGTTCCGTCACTGGTTTCGAGAATGGATTTGACGCGGGTGGCGCTCGGATAACCCTCCAGCACGAACTCCTTACAGTCACTCCCACGAATCATCAGCAATCTTGAGCCGCCAACCCACAAGTGGCCCATCTGGTCCTCTCGAATATCATGCACGGCGAGCGCGGGGATATTGCCGTTGCCATCCGTCCGCGTGAAGCGCTCACCCGAAAGCCGGAATAATCCGTCGTCCGTCCCTACCCACAACGTGTCCTCGCGGTCTTCATAAATCGCCCTCACGAAACCGTTCGTCAGGCCATCCGCATCGGAATACTGCCGGAAGGCGCCGCCACGATAACGAAGCAGCCCACCACCTTCCATGCCGGCCCACAGAGTTCCTTCACGTGAAGTAGTGAGGCAGAAAATGCTATTTTCCGTCATCTGGGGAGTGTTTCCCCGGTCGAACGTGACGAAACGCACGCCATCGAATCGCACCAATCCGCCACTCGTCCCAATCCACAAATAGCCGTCGGGGGTTTGCGCAAAGGACTGCGACATGTTCTCTGGCAGTCCGTCTTGGGTCTGCCAAACGCGCCTGGTATAACCATCCGGCAGAGTGCGTTGTGTTACCGCGTCAAGCCGCAAGGCTACCAGGAGAAGCAACGAGCACGCGCAAAGTCTGCGAATCGTCATGGATGAGCACATCGTACCACTTCGAGATGCGCGAGCAACTCATTCTCGGAAAGTTGCTACGCTAGACTATCGCGCCCCAACACCATCAATAACTTACTGAGACTGTACAATACACTCTAAATTTTGGTGCGTTTGGGAGCATCCAACGCCCACGGAAACTTCCTTGTCGGCTGGTTTAACTGTGGAGACCGTCCTCGTACGTACCGCCTTACCCCACTGGGTCGCCGTGCACTTCCAGTCCTTTCGCCTCGATGCCAGCGAACTCCGGCTGAGGGAGTCTGCCTGTCCAGTTTGCCCAGCCCCAGAAGATAGCCGTGGTGGAACTCAATAGGCCGGCGACGGCGCCAATCGTACGCGGCCCAAAGTGCGTGGAAGCAATTCCGGCGCCCATCAGCGAGAGCATCATCATGGCCCAGGTCAGTGTCTCCATCGTGGCGAAGACGCGGCCGCGGTACTGATCGGAAACCGTGCGCAGCAGATACGAATAGTTCATTACCGAGTTGACGGCGATACTCGCGCGGGAAAGCATGATGAATACCAGCGCAAGCTCAAATCGTCCCATCTGGCTGAAGAGCACGTACGCACTGCCATGCACGATGTAATCGATGAAGACGGCCAGTTTATAGCCGTTGAACGAAAGACGCTTGCCCAACCACGTGGCCAGCCCACCACCCAACAAAAGCCCCAGGCCAGCGCATCCCCAGATGATACCTATACCCGCGGCACCGCGGTTGAAAACGACCTCGCCGAACAGCGTGAACAGGATCTGCGCGGCGCCTCCCCCTGTCGCCCACCCGACCGAGAGCAGCGCGATGGCCAGAACAAGAGGAACAGACCGCATGTACCGCAGACCTTCGCGGTATTCATGCCATGGGCGGACAACTTCGGCTTCGGTCAGGTCCTTACGTTCCGGGAGAAATCCCCTCCCTTTCGGCGCGCGCAATTTCCAGATGGCCCACGCCGAGAACACGAAAGAGAGCGCGTTAAAAGCGAAAGCCCACTTATACCCGATGGCCACCACGGTTGCGCCAAGAAACGTCCCAACGGTGAGCGTCGTCCACTGTGTCGTTTGCGTCAGCGAGTTTGCGGCGTGAAGTTCTTCCGGGCTCGCGATGGTGGGCAGAATCGCTGACCGCCCGGCAGTGAAGAACGGCGAAGCGATCATTAGCAGAGCGCTGAACAGATAGAGCAGCCAGCTTTCCTGCCGTACCACAGCCAGAATGAATCCCAGTGCCACCACGGCCCGCACCAGATCGCTCGCGATCATAATCTGCTTGCGATCGAAGCGGTCCAGAAGCACCCCAGCCAGAGGTCCCATCGCTACCGCGGGGACGGCGCGGGACAGCATGATGCCGGTGACGACAAGGCCGGAGTGGGTAAGCGCCATGGCCAGCGAAAACACGGCGATGTTATTGAAGTGATCGCCAATCTCACTTACGACTTGCCCCATCCATGTATAGCGGTAATTGCGATTCTGGCGCAGCAGGTTGAGAAATTGGCGCATCGGTCCAGGAAGTCTTCACTGCAACTGAAGCTCGGTGGCTCTCCCGCATAGGAAGATGCAAAACGGAAATGCACAAAAATTCTAACATCGAACTACCCTGGATTCTTGCCGCAGAGGTTTATAACTTCAGAAAACCGAAAGAGCCGGGACCATCAAGGTCTGCCGGAAAGAGTGCTGGCCGTTCTAGGAGCAATGTCCTTAGGTTGTTCTCGCTTTAGACGACTCAGTAGATTGCCGCTCTCTGCGACCTGGGATTAGGTTTAGTCACCAAGGCGCGGTCGAGCAGCGCTTTCTCTTCCGTCCGCAACGCGCGGTGCGCGCCTTTCCCCAACTCTCCAAGCTGCAGCGGCCCGATCGCTACGCGTACCAGCCTCAGCACCTCGATCCCCTGCGCTTCCAGCATTCGCCGAATCTGACGATTCTTGCCTTCCTCGAGAATTATCTCCAGCCATGAATTCTTTTCGCCCGTCCGCAGCAGTCTAACTCGCTTCGCGCGCAACACTTCGCCCTTCGGAGTCTCCACGCCGCGTTCCAACACCCCAATAAGCCGTTCATCCGCCTTCGCGGCAATCTGGACGTGATACCGCTTCTCCAGATGAGTCGCGGGGTCCATGATCCGCGCGGCCCACTCTGAATCATTTGTCAGCAGCAACAATCCTTCGCTGGCCTTGTCCAGCCGCCCCACTGGCGCGAGCCAACCACCGCTTTCGGGCAAAAGGGAATACACCGTGTCGCGGCCCTTCTCGTCGGCAGAGGAAGTGATAATTCCGCGCGGCTTGTTTATCACGATATATACCTTTTCCGCTGCGCTGACGGGCTTCCCAGCAATTTCCACGCGATCCACTCCCAGCCGCACCGGAGTCTCCGGATGGCGCGGCGTCGCGCCG
>CAYOOS010000125.1:0-9995 GCA_964405585.1 uncultured Acidobacteriaceae bacterium
CGGATGGCGGGAAGACGTTCTTCGGATTCAAGGGAGCGCCGGGCGGAGACGATTACCAACGCATCTGGATCAGCACGGAAAACCCTCAAATCATTGCGCTGACTGCGGATCAGGGCGCGGCGATCAGCGTGAACGGAGGCGCAACCTGGGGCAGTTGGTATAACCAGCCGACAGCGCAATTTTATGATGTCACAACGGACAATCGCTTTCCCTACTGGGTGTATGGTGGGCAACAGGAAAGCGGCAGCGTGGCCACGAAGAGCCGAAGTGATTACGGCGAAATCACTTTCCGCGACTGGAGCCTGCCCGGCGTATTTGAGTATGGAAGAATCGCCGTGGATCCAACCGATGCGAATGTGGTGTACGGCGCAAAGTTGACGCGCACCCGGCAGGATATTGGAGAGGTCGCGGATATCGCTCCGGAGCCGATCCGGCGCGGGGAGTATCGCTACAATCGCACTCTGCCACTAGCGTTTTCACCGTTCGATCCCAGGATCCTGTACTTTGCGGCGAATGTGCTTTTCAAGACGACCGACCAGGGGCGGAGTTGGTCCATCATCAGTCCGGATTTGACGCGCGAATCGTACGAAGCGCCGGCGAATCTTGGCGCGTTCAGCGCGGGAGACCCGGAGAAGGGCAAACATCGCGGCACGATTTATGCGCTTGCGCCATCGTTCAAAGAGCCGGACACGATCTGGGCGGGGACAGACGACGGGCTGATTCAACTGACACGCGACGCGGGAAAAACATGGAAAAACGTGACGCCGCCGCAACTGAAGGCGTGGAGCAAGGTCTCCATCCTGGAAGCTTCACATTTCGATGCAGGCACTGCGTACGCAGCGATTAACAGCTTTCGCCTCGACGATCTGCACCCGCACATCTACCGTACGCGCGATTTCGGCGTCACCTGGCAGGAGATCACAGCGGGCATGGCGGAGAATGCGCCATCGAACGTTGTTCGCGAAGATCCAGCGCGAAGAGGATTACTGTTTGCGGGAACGGAAACATGCGTCTACGCGTCTTTTAATGACGGGGATTCGTGGCAGTTGCTGCAGTTGAACCTGCCGCACACTTCGATGCGCGACCTGACGATTCATGGCGACGATCTGGTGGTGGGGACGCATGGCCGGTCGTTCTGGATTCTGGATGACATTACGCCGCTTCGCCAACTGAACGATGAAGTGGCCAAATCTCCCGTGAATCTTTTCGCACCGGAGGAAGCCATCCGCTGGCGCTGGAACCGCAATCCGGATACGCCGTTGCCGCCGGAAGTGCCGGCAGGAAAAAATCCGCCCGATGGCGCGATTATTGATTATTTCCTGGGAAACAGTGCGAAGAACCTGGTGACGCTGGAAATCCTGGATGATGCGGGCAACCTGGTGCGGCGGTACTCGAGCGCCGACAAGCCGGATTCCATTGAGAAGCTTGCGGCGGAACATCCCATTCCGATGTATTGGGTACGGCCGACACAGATTCTTTCCGGCGCGGCGGGGATGCACCGCTTCGTTTGGAACCTGCACCGCACTCCGCCGAAAGCGCTGGAGTATGAATTCCCGATTTCCGCGATCCTGCGCGACACGCCGAAATATCCGCTGGGCGCATGGGTGCTACCGGGGCATTATACGGTGAAGCTCACCGTGGATGGCAAGAGCTACACGCGGCCGCTGACGGTGCGGATGGATCCGCGCATCAAGACTTCGCTGGAGGACTTGCGCAAACAATACGAGATGCAACTGGGCGCGTCGCAGGGGATGGATGAGAGTTATGAGGCGCTGGAACAGGTCATGACTGTCCGCGAGCAATTGAAAGAGATATTACCTAAGGTGCAAGGAAAGCCCAAGGATAAGACGAGGATGATGGAGGCCATTTCTTCGCTGGATACGCAATGCGCGGAACTGGAAGGAGCGACGCAGCGGTCGTTCTTCGGCGTGCCGCCTCGTGGAAGAGAGCCAGAGAATCTTTCGACGCTCAATCAACATTACTCCGCAATCCTGGCGGTGGCCGACAGCGCGGATGCCGCGCCAACTTCGCAAGCCATGGCCGCAGACCTGGAACTGAACGAACAGGCGGGCGAGTTGCAAAAACGCTGGAGCGGGTTACGGGAACACGAGATTCCCGACCTGAACAAGAGTTTGAAGAAGGCGGGGTTGCCAACGGTGGATGTGAAGAAGCCTCTGGATGAGGAGTTGGGCGGGGCTTCGGATGGGGACGATGAGCCGTAACAGGTTTTCATATTATAGAGGGTTGCAATTCGCCGTGGGTTTAGAGCGACGAGGCTGGCTTGTAAAAGTAAGCACCTGGGTACCGGCGCGGAGCCAACTGGCCTATATCTTAACTCCGGCCAAGATGCCAATGATGATGACAGTGTCCGCACCCGCATGAAACAGCATGGAGCCCCATAAGGACTCAGTCTTCTGCATCATATAGCCCCAAACGAGTGCAAAGACGAAAGTGATAGCCGTGAAGGTAAGAATATCCGCTGTATACTTCACGCCTGCGTGGCCAATGGCGAACACCAGGGCGGTGAGGAGGTTCGCGAGGCGCGGACCCACTAGCGGCTCGAATTTTTTCAGAAACAGTCCCCTGAACATCAATTCTTCAAAGAACCCGTTCGCAAGCACGAAGAGCAAAATCCAGGGAGCCCATGCGATCACTCGGGCCATGCTGATGCCCATGCTTTGAGCTTCCAACATTCCAAAGGTTGCCATCGTAGAGAAGCCAGCGATGCCGATGACGAGACCCAGACGGAGCCGCCCCTTTTGCAGGTAGAGCGAACTCAGGCTGACGCGAAAAACCTTGGCCAGCACAACGACAATCAGAAGGAGAATCACGGCATCCGACGCCTTGGTCAAGGCCATGCCTTGGGGGCTTTTCGGGCCCAAGCCAAGGCGGGCGGGCCAGCTATCGAGGAGCCACATGGAAAAAAGGGCAATGGAAACAAGCGAATAGGAGAAGAGGGCCGGCCAATAAGGGAGGAAGCGAGGGTTGCGACGGACGAGCAGAGCAACAATTGAAAACAGGAGGGGGAGACCGACGAAAGTTGCGATTTGGAAATTCCTGCTGCCGCCGCTAGATGCGAAGAATTCCAACTCGAAGAGGAACAAACCTGAAAGCAAAAACAAGGCAAAGGAAGCGCCCCGTGGGGGCTTCGTCTCGCGAGCCTGAATAGCGGCTAGGTTCATCTACTGCCTTCTTCTTCTGCCCTAATTAAGTCTGAGCATTTCCCGATCCTCGCCGGGATGGCGATGTGTCGCGAGTTCTCAATCTTCGCGCGCGAAACACCGGATGTCCGATGTTGAGCGCTCCCTGACATTTCCGGCAAGGCAAGCCAGAATTTTGGTTGCAGGCTCCGGGCCATCGTCAACTTACTTCTGGCCGCCAGCGAACGCAACCGCCAGCGAGGTTTTCGGCGGTCGGAATTTCAAGCAACCAGGGGCCACGCAATACCTCGGGATTGAACCCCAATTAGCGCAAAAGTATGCGCAGTGCCCAGGGGCTCAAGTCATCCCATTTGGGCGATTTATGCGAGGGCTGAAACCCTAAGCCACAAAGAACAAGGCGAAGAACTTGCGGGGCAGATCGCCATGCCACCGCGCGCTCAGCGCAAATACTTTTGGAAGAAGGCGGAGATGCGCTGGGCGGAGTCGGCGGCGGCTTCGGGACGAAAGCCCTGTGTGTTGTTGGGATTCTGGTAGGCGTGGCCTGCGCCATCGTAGATTTTGATGTCAACGGGCTTGCCGGCGGCTTTCATGGCGGCTTCAAAGGCGCGGACGTCTGTTGGAGGGATGCCCTTGTCATCCGCGCCGAAATTTCCCTCCACCGGCGCGTGAATTTTCGCAATGATTGCCGGATCGCTGGGCAGGGAACCATAGTTCACCACGCACGCCGCCAGCTTGGGCTGATCTTCCGCGAGCTTGATGGACCAACCGCCGCCCATGCACCAACCGACGGAGCCGATTTTCACGGCGACCACGTCGGGACGTGAGGAGAGATAGGAAAAAGCAGCTTGCAGGTCGCGCAAGCCGCGATCATCGGCGAGGCCGCGCATGAGGACGTGGGCATCGTCGGGAGTGGTTGCCACTTTGCCGCGATAGAGATCTACGGCGAGGGCGACGTAGCCCTGTCCAGCATATTTCTGTGCTTGCTCCTTCACCCAGTCATTCAATCCCCAATATTCGTGAATGACGACGATCGCGGGATGCTTGCCGCCGCCGTCGGGCAGAACCAGGTATCCGCTGATCGTATCGCTGCCGCTTGGGTAGCTCACGGTTTCCGTTTTTACGGAGCCGGCACGCAGAGCGAGGCTCAAGGCAAAAATAGCCAACATCAGTACCGGAAGGAAGAATCTGAGATTCATGGAGCACCCCCGAAAGGAAAAGGCTCCGAAACTGTAGCGCATCTCGGAGCCGGAAGCCAAGTTGTTCGAGAGGAGCGTAAGGAGTCAGTTTGCACTACGGGGACTACGTGACCACAAGCTAATTTGGACGGAAACTAATAGTATCGTTCGGTGTCTAACTAAGTGGTGAGAACTGAGCTCATTATTGGTCTGTTCTTTGGGCTGGTAGCCTGCCCCGCGCCATTCGCGCAAAAGCAGCCAGAGCCTGCGGTACGGATTGTCTGCCACCTTACGGAGCATCCTAAACTCATCAAGATGGTTAGGCCAACCTACCCAGAACCGGCAAAGCAAGCTCGCATCGAGGGTACTGTGCTTCTGATGTGTATCATCGGGGTCAATGGTTCAGTAGAAAAAATAGAAGTGATTAAGGGACACGAATTGCTGGCGAAAGCGGCGATAGATGCTGTTTCGCAATGGAAATATGAACCAGTGAGGCTGAACGAGAAGCCTGTCCAAGCGGACACAAGTGTGAGAATTATCTTCCAACTTCCCAAAGAAAAGAAGAAAGCCGAGCCAGATAACCACTTACCTGGTTAGCGTTTTCGTTGGGAATGGACCAACTACTGAAAGAAGAGATCTAATTCCTCGCGCTACTTCTGGAGTTCATTCAGGGCCGCGAGGACGTCATCGCTGTGCGTCTTTACGTCTACTTCCGTCCAGACTTTGCGCACGGTGCCGCTGGGATCAATCAGGAAAGTGTGGCGAGAGGAGAGCTTCGCGACACCGTAGTTCGTGATGGAATCGTACTTTTCGGAAACTTCCTTGTTAATGTCGGCAAGCAGCTTGAAGTTCAAGCCTTCCTTGGCGCAGAACTCCTGGTGTGACTTTTCATCCTGGACGCTGACGCCGAGGATGACCGCGTTCTTGCCGTCATACTTGGCCAGATCGCGCTGGAAATTGTGGGCTTCGATGGTGCAGCCGGTGGTCATGTCCTTGGGATAGAAATAGAGCACCACCCACTTGCCTTTGAAGTCGTGCAAGCTGACGGCCTTGCCTTCCTGATTATTCAGAGTGAAGTCGGGCGCAGCGGAACCGACTGCGGGTGTTTTGTCAGCGGCGCGGGCGGTGAAACTCCAGAGTGCAAAGATTGCGATCACGGCTATGACGGCGCCAACGATGAGATACATACTGTCTTTCCTCATAAATCCCCCCAGAATTTAGCAAATTTACCCTTGGATGGTCACGAGGATGAGATGCGCGGGGGAGGCGGATGGCTACAGGAAAGATGGGCGGGTGGGTGAGCGCGAACGCAACGTTACTTCTTGTCCTCCGAGGAGGAGATTGGCGGCGGGGCGACCGGCTTATCAAAACGCTTGGCTTCGGGGCTGCGAGAATTCCATTCCGGGGGAGGGAAGGAAACGCGCCAGAAGCGCGCGCTGGGTTGGGAAAATTCGATGCCGATTTCGGGTACTTCGTGCTGACCCGGATTGGTGTCTTTTACAGTGCACGCCTGGGCTTCGCCTGTGGCCACGTTTGTGATGCTGAGGGCCTGCCCGACTGCGACCGGTTCGCGAAGAAGGAGCAAGGCGCCGTGGACATTTACCACCAGGGTCCGGGTACGTTCACTGAAGGAGGAACCGTTTTCGCGCTTGCCGGAAACAATCACGGGCACGGAAAGGAGGACGCGCTGGCTGCGGCGCTGTTGAACCATGCCTCCGGGGCGCGCATTGTGCGTGACGACGCTCAAGACCTTCTCCTGTGGATAATTGCATGCATGAGGGGAGCCACTGGGCCAGGAACCGTATAAAGAGAGGGAAAAGGGGTCGAACATAAGAGATTTCTGAGCGAAGCTTCGCGTGTTCGTTCCAGTCGAGGGGCCATTTGAGGGAATTCTCTGTATCCATGGGAGTAACGCGTGAGTTGGCTGCGGAGGAATGGGTGTTCTTGCCGTGAGGAACGGTGCCGCAACAGGGCGGGCGGAGAAGGATGAAGCTGGCAGAGAGCTAGTAGTAAGGTTAGTGCAGCGCGACAGTGTGCGGAATTGGGACAGGGTGTGCCTACGCGGGGATGTCCTCACCACACCCTGGAATACTCAGGCGCGCTATACTGGAATCCGCGCCGCTCTTTGCGCTGATTCCAGTTCCAGGCAATCGTTTTTCCATCGAACGCAAAAACCGGGAATGCTTTTCTCTTTTCTTCGTCCAACCACCGAGCCGGGCCTCACCTTCCTGGTGGCGTTGCTGGTTTGCGCGGCGGCCTTGCTCTGGCCGAGAGGGTCGGAGCGAATGTGGCAGATGGTGGAGAGACCGTTCTCTCGCTTTGCTACGCATAAGATTCTTGCGGTAGTCACAACATTTTTTGGGGTCATCGCGGTTCGCGTTGCGCTTCTCCCGTGGCTGCAAGTTCCCACTCCTGGCATCCACGACGAATTCAGTTACCTGTTGTTGGGGGATACGCTGGCGCACGGCCGCCTGGCGAACCCACCTCACCCCATGTGGCGGAGCTTTGAGACCTTTCACGTTTTGTGGTGGCCCTCGTACGCATCCAAATATCCTCCGGCACAGGGAGCAGTGCTGGCGATTGGCCAACTGCTTGGGCACCCATGGATCGGCGTGCTGTTGAGCGCGGCGGCCATGTGCGCCGCCATCGTTTGGATGCTTCAGGCGTGGATGCCTGGCCGGTGGGCGTTGTTGGCGGGAGTCCTGGCAGCAACTAAACTTTGCGTGGCGAGTTACTGGATCAATAGTTATTGGGGAGGTGCGGTTGCGGCCATTGCCGGAGCGGTGGTTCTTGGCGCGCTAGGTCGCCTGCTGCGGCGCCCGGCGGTTTGGCAGGGAATTTTGCTTGGCATTGGCATCGCCATTCTGGCCAACAGCCGGCCGTATGAAGGATTAATCTTTTGCATCCCTGTGGGCTTCTTGCTGGGGCGGTGGGTGATTGGAAAAACAAAATCTGGCCGGTGCTGGCCGCAACCCGCGCTGCGCGTGCTGTTTCCCGTTTTCGTGATCCTGCTGGCGACGATTCTCTTCATTGGTTATTACAACTGGCGAGTGACAGGCAACGCATTCTTGCTCCCGATTGCCCAAGCTTCCCGCACATACGACACTCCGGCCAATTTCATCTGGCAGAAGCCCGCGCCGATGATGCACTACAACAATCCGGAGATGGAAGTGTTTTACAACGAATACGGGCGCGAGAATTACCTGCGCACCTGGAACACGCTGAAGAGCGAATGCGCGCAGAAGTTGTACCGGTGCCAAATCGTTTTTACCTGGCCGGGGCTGTGGCTCGTTCTGCCGGGGTTATTTTTCGTGTATCGAGACAGGCGCTGGCGATTTCTGCTGGTCGTTCTGCTGGCGGTGGTTCTGGCCTTTTTTGCTACCACCTGGCCGAATCCGCATTACGTCGCGCCGGTCGCGTGCATTCTGTTCGGGGTGATGGTGCAGGCGATGCGGCATCTGCGGCGAATCTCGTTATGGAAGCGGCCTATCGGTGCGGCTCTATCGAGAGCCATCGTTCTGCTGCTGGTGATTGATGTTGCGCAATTCGCGGCCACTGGTTACGGCGATCCGATGGGATGGGGCGGCGGCGGATTGTGGCAGCGGGTGCAGATTCAGCGGCAACTCAACGCGACGCCTGGAAAACACCTGGTGATCGTCAGCTACAGCGATACGCACAGCGTTCATGAAGAGTGGGTTTACAACGGCGCGGATATTGATGGATCGAAGATTGTCTGGGCGCGCGATATGGGGCCTGACGTGAACGCGCAGCTGGTGCATTACTTCAAGGATCGGACGGCGTGGGTTGCAGAGGAAGGGCCCGGAACGGTATCGCTGACGCCCTACTCGGAAGATTCCCCGTAAAGCGAACGCCGGAGCGAGCTTTGCGGCGCGCTCCGGCGAAGGGTTTTCCTGTGTGGCGGATTACCAGCCTGTGCGGTATTGCCGTTTCAGGAAGTCGTTGGCTTGCGCCACGTTGGTGATGCGCATGTTGGCGGAGTCGTACTCGAGTTTCTTCCCCGCGCGCAGGGAAACCACGCCGAGCAACATCGTCTCCGTAAGTTTCGCGGCGTAGGAGAATGGGCAGGACGCTTCTGTCTTCCCCTTGGCCGCGTTCACCCAGTTCATTTCGTGATGTTCGTTAGGGATGCGCGCCAACTTCTGCGGAGGTTTGCCGGTGGAATCCTGCAGTGACTTGGGCAGGAGCCGCGGGTTGGCGCCGTAGGTGTCGTGCATCAACTTGCCCTTGGTACCGATCAGCAGCGCGCCGCCTTCCTTCTTCAGGTCTTCGTCGCCGATCTCTTCCGGCTTGCGCGGCATCAGGCCGCCGTCGTACCAAGTGAGTTTCACGGGAGGCATGCCCTCGCGCGCCGCGAATTCGTAGAAGGTCATCGAAGCGGTTGGGTAGGAAGCGCCGTTGAAGGGCGAGGAGACTGTCTCGATGGTGGTTGGCAGGCCCAGCTTCAAACTCCACATGGTGACGTCGAGCAGGTGCGCGCCCATGTCCCCGATGGCGCCGCAGCCCCAATCGGTCCAGCCGCGCCAATTGAACGGGTGATAGATGGGGTGATACTGCACGATGGGGCCAACACCTAGGAAGAGATCCCAGGAAAGCGTGCTGGGAATTGGAAAAGTGCCCATGGCGTCCGCGAGGCGAGCGTCGACACCGGACTTATCCCAACCCATGGCAGCAAGAGATTCCTTGGTGGCTTCTTGCGGACGGGGCACGCCCTGCGGCCAGTAGCCTACGGGGCGATCTGTCCAAACGTGGACTTCACGGACTTCGCCAATCGCGCCAGCCCAGACGTATTCGACGGCAGTGCGGGCGGCATCCAGCGAATGACCCTGGTTGCCCATTTGCGTGGCTACCTTTGTTTCCGCGGCGCGCTTGGAGAGTTGGCGGGCCTCGTCGACGGACCAGCAGAGCGGCTTTTGCACGTAAACGTGCTTGTGCAGATCCATGGCGGCGAGAGCGATCGGCGTGTGCATGTGATCGGGCGTGGCGACGACGACGGCGTCGATGTCCTTCTGCTGTTCCAACATTTTGCGATAATCGCTGTAGCGCTTGGCCTTGGGCACCATGTCGTTCTTCAGGTGGAGAATCTCCTCCAGCCGGCCCTTGGCCTTTGCGGCTTCTTCAGGGGTCATGGTTGCGCCGGTTTCGCCGGGGTGATCAATGTGACCCTTCAAATTGGAAGCGTCCGTATCCAGGCGCGCGAGGTTCTTGTCCGTATAGCCCCAATCGACATCGCAAAGCGCCACGATGTTCTGGCTGGCCAGATTGATCATGTTGCTGCGGCCCATGCCGCCCACGCCGACGCAAGCGATATTCAGCAAGTCGCTAGGCGGGGTAAAACCGCGACCCAGTACATGCCTGGGCAAAATCGTGAATGCCGCAGCGCCTACGGCCGCCTTTTCGATAAAACTGCGCCGCGTCATTTCCTTCTGTTCGTCCTTCTTCAAAGGTAAATCGTTTTTCTCAGTCATTCGCGCCTCCGTTGGAACAACCGGGCATTATGACCCGTTGCGGGGAAGTTTGCGACAACTAAGTTCGTGGTTGAAATAGTTTCGGTGAAGGCAATTGGCTCTTCTTCAGTTGCCGTTAGCTGGGTCTCAAGCAAGTGATTCAGGGTTCCGGGCTTAGTCAGGATATGCAAGCT
>CAYOOS010000126.1:0-1774 GCA_964405585.1 uncultured Acidobacteriaceae bacterium
GGCTATCCCCACGAAATGCGCGCCGCCGATTACGACGACTGGGTCACGGAAACCAAGAGCGCTGATGGCAAGCCCCTGCATGGCTTGAATGGCGACATCCTCGTCTGGAACCACGTTACGCGGCGCCGCCATGAACTCAGTTCCATGGGCATCCGCGTGAATGCGGAAAGCTTGAAGAAGCAGCTGGAACTGTCTCACCAACAGGACTTCCTGAAGTTCCCCTATCACCAGGGAATTATTAAGAATGAAATTCCCCTGAGCATTGGCGGCGGCATTGGACAATCACGCACATTGATGCTCCTGCTGCGCAAGGCGCATCTTGGCGAAGTTACCGTAAGCGTGTGGCCGCAGATTCTCAAGGACATCTGCGCGAAGAAGAATATCCACGTGCTCGAGTAGGAACGGCGTGGCTGCTCGCGCTTCGACGATACCTTCATTTTGCAAACGAAGACGTTGAAGTTGTGTCCTTGGGCCGCAGACTAGCGAGGTTAGTACTGATCCGAAGTTGTCGAGCAAGAGGGTTCATCAGGGCTTGGGCCTACTCGCACCTGCCTGTAACCCATGGCTGTGGAATAGAACCCGCTCACTCCTTTTGGACTAACGTCGCGGTCTGATCGTAGGGCTGCACGAACAATCTATAACGAAGCTTTCGCGACGCTTCAAAATCGAGCGGCTCCTTCACACTCCAGGGTCGCGGCACTTTACCCTTGACCTATCCCGTTGTATAAAGCTCGCTGCATCCTTTGCGATCCCCCGGTTGCTCAAATGAACGTCACCGGTGATCGGCTCATCCGCAACGTGACACACTGCGTTAACGGGATTGAAAACAAATGACTGACGCAACGCCCAGATCGAACCTCGGCCGTCATGTGTATGGAGTTGCGGTTTTGGCCTCTGGCCTCATCACGTTGGCTTGGCACGACTACCACGAGTGGCCTCAACTGCGCTACGCGGTCTATGCCGCCTCGGCCGTCCAGGTCTTTGGGGGCGCTGCGATTCAATTACGCCGGACTGCGAAATTGGGCGCAGCCGTCCTGGGTGTGGTCTATCTTTTTTTCGTCTTACTGTGCGTGCCGGGAATCGTCAGCGCACCGGGGATCTACAATAGCTGGGGCAATTTTTTTGAACAGTTCTCTCTCCTGACCGGTGCGGCAATCGTTTATGCGCGCTTGTCCTCGGCATGGTCGCGGGAAACGCTGAATCGGATCGGCTGCATTCTTTTGGGCCTCTGTACCGCTTCTTTCGCCCTCGAACAGGCGTTTTATCTTCACCCTACCGCTAGTCTTGTTCCGAAGTGGTTTCCGCCAAGCCAGATGTTTTGGGCGGTAACGACGACTGTTTTGTTCGCACTCGCGGCTGTGGCTCTTCTTGCGAATCGCATGGCGCTTCTCGCAACTCGCCTTCTCACCTTGATGCTCCTGATCTTTGGGCTGGTCGTCTGGATACCATTGCTTGTTTCGGGTCCCCACATGCATGCGAACTGGAGCGAAACCGCCGAAACCTTTGGGATTGCCGGAACCGCATGGATTCTCGCTGATCTCCTCGGCGAGAATCGGTTAAGTGACCATCGCCCCGCTCCGGGAAGATAAATCGCGTTGCCAGGTGCAAACCCAAAAAGGGTTCGAGGAAGGCACACGAAATGAAAGGACCCGGTTTCGTTAGTGCGCTACTTCCAGACGCGGATCTGGAAGAAGTACTGGAGATCGGATCCTCCCTTGGGAATTTGCTTTGCTGGGGAAATTGCGTGAACGCACGATCTCCCGCGGCGTTCATG
>CAYOOS010000126.1:1784-9994 GCA_964405585.1 uncultured Acidobacteriaceae bacterium
CCCTGGGCCAGTTCGGCCTTGAGCAGCTGGTTCACCACGGTGGTCTTGCCGGATCCCAGCGGGCCGGTGACCATGAGCACTTCGAGCATCCAGGTCCTTCCAGAGGGCTCACACGCCCACCTTCCATGATGCCTTCCCGCGGCGTTCATGGGAGCTGTAAATGGAAAGGGCGACCCGGTTGAGAGCCGCCCGATTGTAAAGTCAGAATTCCGTCAAATCCCGCCAAACAGGTTGCAACTATCGGATAGGGTACCGCTCACGCGGAGCTTCTGGCTGTCTATAATTGCACACTCCACCATCCTTGGAGAGGATGCCCGATCAAGGCATCAGGGTTTTAGTGGGTGGAATTCCATTCGCTGCAGTTAGACGGAATTGTAAGGCGTCCCTCTCGGAGTTCGTGCCACGCAGTTTGCCAGAAGGCGGCTGCCCCATCCTGGTATATGTTCACTGCTCTGGTGGCCGTTATAAGCTTCATCACACACTGGCGCCAACCATTGTGACAAGGGGTGTGACCATGAACTCACCTGCGGTTCACTCAGTCATCGGCAAAACATTAAAGATGTGGACTTTCGCCGTCCAGGATTACTCCTTGCTCGCCCTTCAGTCGATCCAGAACATCTTTTCTAGCACCCGTTACTTCCCCGACCTGGTCGAGCAGATGGACGTGATCGGGGTAGGTTCGTTGCTGATTGTCGTCGTTGCGCTCCTTTGCGTCGGCGGCGTAATTGTTTTGAACTCAGCTTCGCAATTTGCCCGTTTCGGCGAAACGGTTTTAACGGGTGACGCCGTTTCGCTCGCGCTCCTCCGCGAGCTCGGCCCGGTGTTCACGGCGCTTCTGCTCGCAGGCCGCAACGCCACCGCGATGGCTTCCGAGCTGGGCTCTATGGTCGTTAGCGATCAGTTGGACGCCATGCGGAGCTTCGGCGTCGACCCCATCCGCAAGCTGATGACGCCGCGTGTGCTTGCGACGGTGCTAGTGCTGCCGTTACTCGTAGCCGTGGGGGATTGCGCCGGACTGTTCGGCGGATTTCTGGTCGCAAAAATAACGCTCCACCTCAGTGCGGAGCAGTTTCTTTCGCGCGCCATCAAAGTGCTGGTCTTCGGCGACCTTTGTATAGGATTCACGAAACCGATCGTTTTCGGGTTCATCATCGCGACCGTGGGTTGTTATCAGGGATTTCGAGTCGAAGGCGGGACGGAGGGCGTGGGCCGCGCCACGATTACCGCATTCGTTGTGTCCTCCGTTGTCGTTCTCGTTGTGGATCTGTTCCTCACCCGGCTTCTGCTTTACATGTTCAATTTGTGACGCGCTTTTCCCATCTGTGCTGCGAAAAGTCTGCTGAACTCACTAGTTTCAGCTTGCGGTGGTGATTCTCGTCTTGCTTTGTGGATTCACGCCAGTTATGGGTTTGAGCCAGCTGAGTCAGAAACGCCAGTGAAAATCCCTCCGCATCAGAAAGAATCCTTCGGAGACTATCAATCGTTGCTCTCCGCCGCTTCCGGCATTTTTGCGACAAAAAGACCATACACGAAGTTGCCGGAAGCGTAGCCGGCACGCATGGCCTGAAAGCCCTTCAGATAGGTGACGAAGTCAGTGCCGTGTTGTGCGGCCAAAGTCCAAAACGACTTTTCCTTGATGATGTCGAGACACAGATCCCAGGTTTTCGCGCAGTTCGGCGTGAGCACCTGCCGGTGGGCGATGCGCAGACCGCTGGCAGTGAGGAAATCGGCGTACTCTTCCATTGTCCGCAGTTCCACAAACATGCCGTTCTCGATCGGCTCAATAAATTTCTTTTTTTCGGCGGCGGTGAGATTTTCCTTGCGGAACCAATCGGTCAGGGCAAAAATCCCGCCGGGCTTCAGGAACTTCACTGCCGAAGCAAAAAACTTCTGTGGGTCGTGGTAGTGAGAAATTGATTCCACGGACCACAGCAGATCGAAGCTTTGGGAAAACCGCATGGACTCCGCGTCCATCAGGAGAAACTTCACGTCCAGGTTCGCCTTGCGCGCAGCCCGATTCGCCATTTCCACCTGGATGGGAGAGATATTAATGCCGGTGGCGTTGGCGCCGTAATTCCTCGCAAGGTATAGACTGCTAGCGCCAAAACCACAGCCAATATCCAGCACCTCGGAGCCAGGCCGCACATTGGCGCGACGGGCGAGATGCTCGATCAGTTGAACTTGCGCTGCCTCCCTGGATTCATCGCCATGAATCCAGTAACCGTGATGCAGATGCTCGCCCCAAAAAGACTGATAGTAGGGGCTGACCACGTCGTAGTGTTCGATGATCTTGGATTTTTCGTTGGGACGAGACATGGGCCGCGCGTGTTCTCCTGAGAAACCCGGGCGTGGAGTCTCGAATGAACACTTAGTTTACTCCCGGAAAGGCAGTTGTCCAAGACGGAGGCTCGGTTCTCAGTTCTGAGTCTAATCGTTCCCACCCGCGTGAGTATCCCTTGGCGTCCAGGCCCACGTCCGCGCGAACCCCCTCGCTGCGGCAGTTCTTGACGGAACTTCGCCTCACTTTTTCTTCGGTTGCGATGTCGCGTACAACGACGACCCAATCAAAAAATGTCCTTCCGCCTCGTCCGACAGCTCCAGATTCATTCGCTGGTAGCTGAAGTTCAGCCGCAGGTAATACGTCTTCCCGGCCTCCACCGTCAGGTGTATTGCTTCTCCCACCCGCTCGGAAGACTTCTTGAAGGTTCCCGACTGCCACTCCGTACAGATGTTATGTTCTCCCGGCGCGACCTGAAAAAAGAAATACGACTTGCCCTCGTTCGCTCCTACCCAACTTCCATCCACCCCTACCCGCATCGTGGGCGCGGTGAGAAAATCCACAAAAAAATACACCAGCGCTTTCCCCGGCTCCGGCTGCCCAACGGGATGTTTCAGATCTGTCGTCTTCACGTCGAACATTCCCGAACTGGGGCCGCATCCCGCTCCAGTTCGCGCCGTTGCGCTATCATCTTGCGCTAGAACGGGCAACGCTCCCAGAAAAACAACCAGGCACAAAACGGACCAACGTTTATTCATGAATCGCCTCCGAGTCTGGACGCACCTACACTGCCAAACCTTAAACCCAAAAAGGGACTTTACAATCTTGCAAGGCCGAATGCGATTGCCGGATATTTCACAAAAAGTCTTATCTGTTCTTCAGACGTTTCGCTTGGCTATTCGGTTTCGTCTTTGACAGGATTCATATGGATAGCTCCCTGCAGTTCGGATTGCCGGTGAGCTTTTTGTTGTAGGAATGATTCGCTACAAGCCTCGAATCTATACGTCAGAAGAACCGAAAAGCAGTTTATCAAGATTTATGCACGCCATGTGATGGGTAGAATCCGCAGCCTCTCGCACTATCTCCGCATTGATAACACCCATTTCAATAATTCGGCAAAAGAAATGCGCCGGTGATATTGTCGCTTGTGGGTAGTCCCCCCTTCAGGCAGAACTCGGAATTCCGGGCCACGCAACATAGCTGGATATAGAGCACATGTTTCTCTTGTGTCTGCTGGAGACTGAACTTACATGAAGGCGTTGGCCCGTTGGCAACTGGCGGTAGTGCTCGGCTTTTTGCTTCTGTATACCGTTGTGTCCCTGCTGGGCCGGCCGAGTTTTGCTCTCACCGCTTTCTCCGATATTTCCGGCACAACTTTGTGGATCGTGGCTTCCGCGGTGATGATCTGGGCTGCGATAAGTAACCAGGGGCGTACGCGCTGGTTTTGGATTCTGCTGGCCGCCAGCGCCGTGATGGTTGGCTGCAACCTGGGAGCGTGGCTGTATTACGAAGTCTTTGCCCACCGCGCCACGCCAGATCCCTTCTGGGCGGACATCCCTTTGTTCTTGCAGCCGGTGCCCATGATGGCCGCGGCGGCAATGCGACCGGGTTCGCGGCAGCGCGAGCAGCGCTTCCATCTGACCACGCTGAATTTTCTGATTCTTCTGTTGTGGTGGGTCTGCGTGTACATGTTTCTGGTCTTCCCCAACGAATACATTCTGCCCAACAAAATCACGTTCAATAGCTACTACTATTCCTTGTTCATTTTGGAGTTCTCGGTATTGCTCGGAATTCTGGGAAGCATGGCGCTTGTCGCACAGGGTGCCTGGCGAAGGATTTATTGGCATCTCTTCTCCGCTAGCGCGCTGTACCTGCTGGCCTATCAGTGGTTGAACGCCGCATTCGAGCGCGATGAGTACTACAGCGGAAGCTTGTACGATATTCCGAATTACGCTGCGATCTGCTGGTTCATCCTCATTGCCGTGCGCGCACGCACTGTCCCATCCGAGCCGTTGACGGAGGCCGAACGCGAACACGCCGCCGATCTGCCCGGGATTTTGGCGGCGCTGGCTGTGCTGTCCTTGCCGGTAATGGGCTTGTGCGAACTCTTCTTTGATCCAAACGCCAGTGCCTTGCGCCCGTACCGCGTCTCCGTCACCCTGGCGGGTATCCTGCTGATGGGTGTGCTGGTGTTTTTGCGGCAAATGTTCCTGAATCAAGAGATGGGCAGGCTGCTGCTCGAATCCCGCGAAAATTTCGAGCGGTTGCATCGCGCGCAAAGCCAATTGATGCAAAGGGAGAGGCTGGCGGGAGTGGGGCAACTGGTCACCGGTGTCGCGCACGAACTGAACAATCCGCTGACCGCGGTGATCGGATTCTCCGATCTGCTGATCGAGCAGGCGCCCGATGGAGCGTCGCGTAAAAAACTCGAACGATTGGGAATAGAAGCGCGGCGCATCAAACGCATCATCGACAATCTTTTGAGCTTTGCGCGGCCGCAAACGGCAGGCCGCCGCTTGCTGGACCTCGGCGAGGTGATACGTGAATCCCTGATGCTTTGCGAACATCAATTGCGTAGCAACGGCATCCAAGTGGAGTTGAACTTTTCGCAGGATCTGCCGTCCATCACGCTGAATGAAGGCCAATTCAAACGTGTGTTCGTCAACCTGTTCAGCAATTCCGCAAACGCGCTGGAGCAGGCGCCGGAGAAGAAGATCCTGGTCGAAGCGTATCGCGCAACCGAGAAAGTCATCGTGCGCTTCAGCGATACGGGACCGGGATTCACCGACGTGACTCGTGTCTTCGACCCGTTCTACACCACGCGGCCCGTGGGGCAGGGAACCGGCCTGGGCCTGAGCATCTGTTACGGCACCGTCAAAGAACACAATGGCGATATCTACGCGCAAAACCTGCAGCCCAACGGAGCCGCCCTCACGATTGAATTGCCGATTGCCTGAAGCAAGTTCGCTGCGTTTTTGAATGCCGCGCCATCCCCATCAACCTCTGTTCCGCCATATACCCGGGGAATAAACGCTGGCTTTATCCCGGTCGGAGATAGAAAAAATACTTAAGTCTCCACTTGACAATTGTCTGGGCTCGGCAGATACTTAAGCCAGCACTTAACAATTACACTCGGGAGAAAGTTTGACCATGCAAAAACACTCCGTTACCCACAGCACTTTTGTCATCGAGCGCAATTACCCCGCCACGCCTGAGCGCGTGTTCGCCGCTTTCGCCGACCCGGCCAAAAAACGCCGCTGGTATGCGCAAGGTGATGGCAGCGATGTGGAGGACTTCCAGATGGATTTCCGCGTGGGAGGCAGCGAGCACACCCGCCGCCGCTTCAAGGAGGGCACTCCGTTTCCCGGCGTTGCGCTGACAAATCGCACCAATTATCAGGACATCGTGCCCGATCATCGCATCGTCCTCGCCTATACCATGTCTCTCGGTGATCAGCGCATCTCCGCGTCCTTGGCTACGTTTGAGTTTCTGCCGGCGGAAAAAGGGACCATCCTCGTTTTCACGGAGCAGGCCGCGTTCTTTGAGGGCGCCGACGGCCCTGAAATGCGCGAACAGGGTTGGCGCAAGCTGCTCGAACAATTGGCCAAGGAATTGGCGCGCTAGTCCGTGAGTGCGAGGAAAAGGCAGGAGCTCATGCTTAGCCAAAAAGTGAACACCAATCGCGTCTTCCACGCTCTTGGCGATCCCACCCGCCGGGCCATCGTGGAGAAGCTCAGCGTTCGGCCCCTGACCGTCACGCGTCTGGCAGAGCCTCTCGACATCACTCTGGCCGCCGTTGTTCAACACCTGCAAGTTCTGGAAAAAAGCGGACTGGTCCGTACCGAAAAGGTCGGCAGGGTGCGCACTTGCCGTATCGAACCTGCGGGCCTTTCCGTGGCGGAACGCTGGCTCGACGACCGCCGCGCAACTTGGGAACGGCGGTTTGACCGTCTTGGCAATCTGCTGGCCGAGCCCGATGAAAATTGACGACCGGCCATCTACTGCCAACGCAGCTTTGGCCGCCCGCTCGATTCATCGGCTGCAGCGAGACTGTTGATGGATTGCAGTGACGTCAACGCTTCCGCGAAATGAATTTTTCCCATTCGCCGGGTGCAAGAGCTTTCTTGATCTCCTCGGCGGTGTGGAAGCCGTCGCTGATGACGGTTGAGCCGAGATTTTTCTGCTCCACGGCAATCGGCTGAAGAAGAATGGCGGGGACCGTATAGGCGCCGTTGGGAATGCTCTCCGTCGTGGCGGGTTTGGTGCCATGGGCCAGCGCCACCGCCGCGTCCACGGCGCGTTTCGCAAGAGGCCCCAGGGGCTTGTAAACGGTCATGATCTGCGTCCCGCGAATGATGCGCACCACCGCCGGGAGATCGGCATCCTGGCCGGAGACGGGAACGATCCCGGCGAGTTTGTGTTCTTTTAAGGCCTGAATCGCGCCGCCGGCAAGTTCATCGTTCGCGGCGACGATGGCGGCGATCTTGTCGTCTGATTTCTTCAGAGCGGCGAGGGTAGCCTCGTAGCCTTCCGTGCGGTTCCACTGGTGGCACCAGTCCTCGCTGAAAATCGTGATGCGACCGGTGTCAACCGCCTCTTGGAGCCCCAGTTTTTGCCCGCGTTCAAATTGCAGGGCGTTGTTGTCGGAGCGCGGTCCCTCCAGCAGAAAAAAATGCCCCTTTGGTGCGGCAGCCAGCGCCATCGAAGCTTGCAACTTTCCCACCTGCACGTTGTCGAAGGAAATGTACAGCGAGACCGCGCTGTTCTTGATCAGGCGGTCATAGCTGACCACGGGCACTCCCTTGCGCTTGGCAGCCTCCACAATGGCGCCGGCCTTTTCGGCATCGTGCGGCACCACGATCAAGACGTTAACGCCCGCATCCAGCAGTTGATTGGCTTGCTGCAACTGCAGGTCGTCATCGCCTTCCGCGGATTTGACGGTGATCTTTGCCCCTAATTCTTCGGCCCGCGCTTGGACTAATTTCGAGTCGCGTTGCCAGCGCTCAAGTTTGAGCGAGTCCATCAGGAAGCCGATATGCACGCTCGCTTCTTCGGGGCGAACTACGCAGGACAAGGTCAGAGCCAATAAAAATATGCCAATGAAAATGGTGTGTCTTATGCGCATTTATTCCTTTGTCGGAATTGGAACGGGGGCCTGTTTGGGCCTCTGTTTGCGCATAATACGCCTCTCCTGGCCGCGCTACAACGAATTTGCTGCCAGCTCATACCTCAGCGACAGAATTTACGTTCCCACCGAGACTTTTGGCCGCTTGCGAAGCCACGCGCAATGGAGCCAGCCGCTGCGGCAATTGCGTGCGTCAATTCTTTCAGTAATTCTTTGCCAGATATTCCCGCGCCTGATCGATCCTGAAGCTGGCGTCATTGGTCTCGATTTGTAACAGAAGCATTGCTGCCGACAGTTGATTGTGGAAGTCGAAGGCGGCGGAAGTGTCCGGATTGGCGACCACTTCCAGGTTCTTGTCGATCTGCGCGCTTTCTTCGCGCAGAGACTTGAGCTTGGCCTCCTGCACCGTGATGCTATCGAGCAACTGTTGCCGCAGCACTTCCGTGCTGCGCACCACATCGCCCTCCTGAACTCTTTTCCACTCCTCGTGGGCATTCGCGGCGCGGTCCAAATGCTTGTTGATGGACCAACTGGCAAGATTGTAGCTGACCGTTACCTCGCCGTACGGTTGCGGGCCCTGGGCCGCCGGATTGACCTGTTGATGGACGCCAACGGAGAGCGCGACATCCCAATTATTCTGACGGTTCAGCTTGTCCAGCGCTTTTTGCTCTTGCTGTTCGCCACTTTGTTTTTGTGCCACAAGATCTTTTAATGGTTTGTCACTGAGCGCGGGGACATAAATCGCCGCGATCTTCGATTGCGTGTCGGCCCGGTCAGCGTCCATCTTGATCCTGGTCGTCTGCAGCG
>CAYOOS010000127.1:0-9972 GCA_964405585.1 uncultured Acidobacteriaceae bacterium
AGAAGATCGAGCAGTTGGAGCAATTGCGGTGGCTGGAGAATGGCTGGAAGATCCGCGTGGCGGAGGTAGCGAACGACGCGGTGAGCGTGGACGTGCCCGAGGATGTGGCGCGCGTGGAAAAGCTGATGCAAAAATGAGGCCGCCCGGCGAAGGCGAATCCTGCCGGGCGGCGGGTTGCATTGGCCGGGTGAGTGAGTTCACTTCCGGCGGGTTATTTAGTTGGACTGCCTGGTGGCAATACCAGCAAGCACGCTGCTTTTGTCCGTATCAAGAATGAGCATCGTGTTGGCATTGACGATGTAGACGACGGAATTATAGGTGGCCGAAAGCGGGCTGCCCGCAACGATCTGCAAGGTGTTGTTCAGAGTACCGTCGGAAGCAATAGTCAGCGTGCCTTGCGTACCGATGTCGGGGTAGGAGTTGCCGCTGCTGCTGCCGATGACCGTGCCATCGAGGACGCCGGTAAGGTTGCTGGTTGTACCAGTTCCCAAGGTGAACTGGGCAATGAAATCTTCCTCATTGAAAGAGCTGTTGTTCACTCCATTCCAATTGTAAACATAGTTGGCTGCGAGGCCGCTTAGTGTAAAGGGAGAACCGGATTGCCCTAGTAGAGTGCCGTCCGCGATGATGTTGGTACTGAGGTCCTGGATTACGCCGCTGGTGGGGGAGTAGAGGTAGAAAACGTAGGAGAATGTGCCCCCGGTGGAATCCGTAAATGTCATAGTGCCGCGGCCGCTGCCAGCGTTCGTGGTGTCAATGGCATAGATGGCGTTGGAGATGTTGG
Source organism: uncultured Acidobacteriaceae bacterium (assembly GCA_964405585.1). Taxonomy (GTDB): domain Bacteria; phylum Acidobacteriota; class Terriglobia; order Acidiferrales; family UBA7541; genus Acidiferrum. The sequence goes on from CAYOOS010000127.1 coordinate 785, forward strand.
TGCCCTGAGAGATATGGGACACCGTACCGTCATTATTTTCGTCATAAGAAATGGTGCCGATGGTTCCGGTGCCAGTCACCGAAAAGCGAGCGACAGAGGCTTCGGCGCCCACGGAAGATGCTCCGCCGGTGAGATAGGCAAAGCTCCCGGTGAAGGCTGCTGTGGTTGTGGGAATGCTGCCGGATTGCAGAAGTGCGTCGCCCGAGGAACCCACCAGTTCATCCGGATCCTCTTCAATGAACTTGATGTGCGTGGAATCCACAATATAGAAGGCGAACGTGGCGCCACCGAAAGAAGCGATGCCGCGCCCATATGTCGCGCCGTACGTGGGATCGAGCTGGTAAGATCCGGGTGAAATCGTTGAAGGGCCAATGTGACCGTTGTTGGCATCATTGGTGTCAAATACGCCGGTCGAAATAACATCGCTGCCATTGGGGGCGATATATCCGATGAGCGAGATATTGGTGACGTTTGTGCTAGCCGTGCTTACGCCGGAGAAGTCAAAGACGTAGTTTCCGCTTACGGAAGTCTCCAGGAAATCGGCGGTGTTCTGGAGATTGAAGCTGCCGCTGCTGGCAAATTTGCCGTCGGTTTCCACGAGCAATCCCTGACTGCTTGACTGTAGATCCATGGTCAAGTCGAGGGTGTTACTCGAGGGGTCGGTAAGGACGATGGTGCCGCGACCGTCGGCCAAAACGTTATATTTTCCGGTCAACGTGTCTTGATTAACGGTTGAGCCAAGATCAACCACATCTTCCACCGCGCTGGAAATGTTGCCTGCGCCGTCGGCAACGAAACTGCCGGTGCGCGCAAAATACGCGCCGAGATTGGCAGTGCTGGTATCCATGCCGCTCATCGAAAATGCGTAGGTGCCTTTCAGGCTGGCGAGGGTGAAACCACCGGTTGGAGGAGGCACCGTAACTGTGGAGCCGCCACCACCACTGCAGGCGGCCAGCGCCAAACAGAAGGCCAAAGTTGGGAGCCAGAGGAGACGTTTCACAGGACACCTCCCTTGGACTTTGTATCCGCACTATCCTTCCGGGCTATATAGCGAACGGGAAAACCGCGCTGCGTACGAACTGTCAATGCTTGCGTCCCCTTTTGCACGATGCGCGCCAGGAACAGCGACGGAGAGCCAGTCGGGGTGTAAGCGCCGATGATGCGCAGGGTGTCACCCGCCTGGATTGTGAAATGATTTGCGGTGAGCAGCCGCGCATCGCCGAGGTGAACGTCAACTACACCCGCGGTGGTTTGTAAGGTAAGGCGGGCGCCCATCGGGGGAGTCGTAGGAGAGGGCTGGAAATCGATGACCGTCCCTACGAGAGTGCCCTCGTGGTTCATGTCGTAGGCACCGAACCGCGCGGAAGGCTGAGGGGATTTTTCCTGCGCAAGTGCCGCAGCGGAGAAGAGCACCGCAACGGCGATCCACAGCATGGTCTTTCTGATTGGCATTGTTTTCCTCATTTGAATGAAACTATGGCGAATGCGGTTATTGGCCCCAAAGATCCCATAGAGTTGGACGCTTGCAGGTCCAGACAACGTTACCCCCGAATCCTGGCTGGATTGCCCCCCTGTGCCGTACCAGCCACTAAGCAGACCTCGCCGCGCTTGCCAATGATTTGAACCCCGGGAGAAGAAAAAGGTTTCATTCGGCCATAAAAAAGACTGATATTTGGGAGCGAAGAGATTGCATTGACACGCTGAGAGGTTCCGCCCATAATTGTACGTACGTCAATCCAGCGGAGGTACGACAAGCTCAAATCTGCTTCGTGCGGACGCGAGCGACCCGGATGGCGCCAAAATATATCTTTGTAACTGGCGGTGTAGTTTCCTCACTTGGCAAGGGCGTAGCAGCATCCTCCATCGGTTGTCTCCTGGAAAGTCGCGGCTTCAAAATCACCATCCAAAAATGCGATCCGTATCTGAATGTGGATCCCGGCACGATGAGTCCCTTTCAGCACGGCGAGGTTTTTGTCACCGACGACGGAGCGGAGACGGACCTGGACCTGGGCCACTACGAGCGGTTCACGCACGTCAAATTGACGCGCGACAACAACTGGACCACGGGCCGTATCTACGAAACGATCCTGGCCCGCGAACGCCGCGGCGATTACCTGGGAAAAACCGTGCAGGTTATCCCGCACGTCACGGACGAGATCAAACGCTGTATCCGTAAGGTGTCCGAGGGCGTGGACATCGTGATTGTGGAGATTGGCGGGACGGTGGGCGACATCGAATCGTTGCCGTTCCTGGAAGCCATCCGCCAGATGCGCTTGGAGTTGGGTCCGGAGAATACGCTCTTCGTGCATGTAACGCTGGTCCCGTACATCGCCGCCGCGGGAGAATTGAAGACCAAGCCGACACAGCACAGCGTAAAAGAAATGCTGGGAATCGGGATTCAGCCGGATATCCTGCTGTGCCGCAGCGATCATCACATCACGGCGGAGTTAAAGAAAAAGATTGCGTTGTTCTGCAACGTGGCGGAATCGCGTGTGATTTCGATGGAAGATGTGAAGGCGATCTACGAAGTGCCGGTGGAGTTGAACAAGGAAGGGCTGGACACGCAGATTATCCGTTCTCTGAGGCTGGAAGAACGCCCGGCGGATATGCAGGCTTGGGTGGAAATGCTGGACCGGCTGCACCATCCACGCGGCGAAGTGAAAATTGGGATTGTGGGCAAGTATGTGCAGCTTGAGGATGCGTATAAGAGCCTGCGCGAAGCCTTGCTGCATGGCGGACTGGCGCACAATCACAAGACGGTGATCGAGTGGATCGAATCCGAGGAAATTGATTCGCTGGAGGCGGCGGAAATACGACTGCGCGGATACGACGGCATCCTGGTTCCCGGCGGGTTTGGGAAGCGCGGCATTCAGGGGATGATTTACACGATTCAATATGCGCGCGAACACAAGGTGCCGTTCTTCGGAATTTGCCTGGGAATGCAGTGCGCCACGATTGAATATGCGCGCGATCTGGCCAACCTGAAGCAGGCGGACAGCACGGAATTCGAGCCGCAAACGCCGCACCGCGTGATTTACAAATTGCGCGAACTCCTGGGCGTGGACGAAATGGGCGGGACGATGAGGCTGGGCGCGTGGCCGTGCAAGCTGGAGCCGGGCTCGTTCGCGCACAAAGCTTACGGAAAGCTGGAGATCAGCGAGCGGCACCGGCACCGCTACGAATTCAACCGCGAATACGAAAAGATTTTAACGGCGGCGGGATTAAAGATTACCGGACGGACGCCGGACGAGAACTACGTCGAGATCGTCGAGGCGCCCAACCACCCGTGGTTTCTAGGCTGCCAGTTCCATCCGGAATTCAAGTCGAAGCCGTTCGCCCCGCACCCCTTGTTTGCGGCGTTTATTGGGGCGGCGCTGGAGCATAAACTGCAGAAATCCCGGCCGACGGCCCCAAGCTCAACTGGCGAGACGCAGCCTCATGCGCCTGCGCTACGCGCCACGCCGCACGCCGCGGCATGATGTTTTTTCTGGCAGCCACAACAGCATGATGTTTGGCCCTGTGGGACCGCCTCGGTGCAAGTCTGTGATATCTTCAATTCATCCATGATGACTACTCGCGAAATCTCACTGGGGGCGCTGCGGCTTGGCAGGGGCAACCCGCTGTTTCTGATTGCGGGACCGTGCGTGATTGAGTCTGAGACGCATGCGCGGATGATGGCGGAGCGCGTGGCGAAGATCGCGGCGGATGCAGGTGTACCGTACATCTTCAAGGCTTCGTACGACAAGGCGAACCGGTCCTCTGTGAAGTCCTATCGCGGGCCCGGATTAATAGAAGGTTTGCGAATCCTGGGCAAGATTAAGGCGGATTTATGTTTGCCGATTCTGACGGATATTCACGATGCTTCGCAGGCCGCGCCGGCAGCGGAAGTGGCGGATATTCTGCAGATCCCCGCGTTTCTTTCGCGGCAGACGGATTTGCTCGTGACGGCGGCAAAGACAGGGCGCATCGTCAACGTGAAGAAGGCGCAATTCCTTTCGCCGTGGGACATGGGAAATGTGGCGGAGAAAATCGCGGCGGCCGGGAACACGAAGATTATCCTGACGGAGCGTGGTGCCAGCTTCGGTTACAACAATCTGGTTGTGGATATGCGCACGTTTCCGGTGCTGCGAAAATTTGGCTATCCCGTCGTCTATGACGTGACGCATTCCGTGCAGCTTCCCGGTGGACAGGGTCACGCGAGCGGAGGCCAGCCGGAATTCATCGAGCCGCTCGCGCGGGCGGGCGTGGCTGCGGGCGTTGACGGCATTTTCCTGGAGACGCACGACAATCCTGCCGCGGCTCTTTCCGATGGGCCTAATGCCCTGCCCCTGTCGGAGTTGTCGCAACTCCTTTCGCGCCTGAAAGAGATCTCCACATTGGCGCGGCGCTGGAGCACGGCATGAGCCTGGAAACCGCGCGCCGCGTTTTGCGCATTGAAGCGCAAGCTATTCAAGACGTGCTGGCGCGTCTGGACACATCTTTTGATCGCGCGGTTGAATTGCTGTTTGCCTGCAAAGGCCGCGTCGTAGTAACGGGCATGGGGAAATCCGGACTGATCGGTCGCAAGCTTTCCGGGACGCTTTCAAGCACGGGAACGCCGTCATTCTTTTTGCATCCGGCGGAGGCGCTGCACGGCGATCTGGGCATGCTGGCACGGGGCGATGCCTTGCTGGTCATCAGTTACGGCGGGGAAACGCAAGAGATCTTGAATCTGCTGGAGACGCTGAAGCGGTTGGAGATTTCGATTGTCACGCTTACCGGAAATCTGAAATCGACGTTGGCGGAAGCTAGCGATGTGGCGCTGGACGTCAGCGTGAAAGAAGAAGCTTGTTCGCTGAATCTTGCGCCTACGGCAAGCACGGCTGTGGCGATGGCTGTGGGCGATGCCCTGGCAATTTCCCTGCTGGAAAAGCGCGGATTTCAGTCGGACGATTTTGCAGCGCTTCATCCGGCGGGACGCCTGGGGAATAAGCTTCTGCGCGTGGAACACTTAATGCATGCGGGCGATGCGCTGCCCCGGGTAGCAACCGCAACGCCTATGCCTGCCGTGTTCCATGAAATGTCCGCGAAGAAATTGGGCATGACGACTGTGACAACGCCCGATGGCGAGCTGGCGGGCATATTGACGGACGGCGATCTGCGCCGCTTGATGGAGAAGCACGGCGGTGCGACGCTGGCGATGACCGCGGGCGATTGCATGGTGCGCACGCCGCAAACGATCGGGTCAAAATTATTAGCCAGCGAAGCTCTGAACCTGATGGAGAAGAAGAAGATCACGTCGGTCGTTGTGGTGGACGACGCGCGCAAGGTTCTGGGCGTCGTGCATCTCCATGATTTATGGACGCTGGAATTGATTTAGTCCGCGACCAGATCTCAAGCGCCCGAGATTCTTCCGGAGCATCAAACGGTCCTGCGGTGAAGGGCAAATACACCTATGAAATTCAAGAAAACTGAAGGCGCACGGATTAAGACGTGGGCCGCGCTAGTTGTTGTTGCGATTTTGGCGGGGAGCTTTGCGCTGAAGGATTTTCGCAAAGTGGAGGCACAAGCGAAGTCCTACCCGAAGATTCAGACGATCAACCCGCCGGAGGGCGGCTTCTTCACGAAGATGATTTCCGTGAACGGCATTCCGATCAAAACTTCGAGCGTGGTTGTGGATGAGGCACTTTATGCCGCATACGACCGCATCAACATGGAGACCTCGCATCTTCCGGTGGTGGTGGCAAATCTTGCTGCCGCCGGCGCGGAGTTGCACATCATCGGCCGCGACCAGGGCACCACGGATCTTCCGGAATGGCGCCAGGACAAGCACGTCCCGCTAGATGAATACTTCGGGCTGACGCGAGACCAGCGCACGCGCGGCATGGGCGGCCTGATCACATCCTGCGGCGAGGAGAATCTGCTTCAGCTTCCGCAGGATCGTTATCGCGGCCGGGATATTTGTCTGCACGAGTTCGCTCACGACATTGAGGAAGCAGGCTTTCCCCGCTCCGTGCGCGCTCTCTTTGACAAGCAGTACGAAGTTTCAAAATCGAAGGGCTTGTGGCTCAATTCCTACGCCGGTTCGAATCCCGACGAATTTTTCGCTGAACTGACCATGTGGTATTTCGGAACGCATGGCGATATGGGGATGAGCGGTCCGAAGCCTGAGAATGGCCCAGAAGGGCTGAAAAAATACGACCCAGAGGCTTACAAACTTTTTGACGATTTCTACAGTGGACGAATCGAGATTGCAAAGATGGAACCGCACCCGCATGGTGGTGAAGGCCCCGAGGAAGCAGCGCAGGATAGCCTGGCGGCACGCGCCATGGTTGCGCGTCTCACTGCTTATAAGGTCGGCGAAACCAAACTCGACGATTTCTTCAAGGACGCGGGGATGACAAGTCCGGCCGATGAAGGAGCAAACAGTTGGCGCGTGATGCAACAGGAAAACGGCGGCGCGAGTGGCCATTATAAATTTCAAGTTTACTTCCGCAATCCACATGACCTCGTTGACAAAAATGGCCCGGCCAGCGCGGCAACAAACCAGAAGCCAGACCCGAAGGCGCCTCATCCGCGGTCGGGCGGACCATTTTGCCTGCTGGCTGACGTGGAATTTAAGGGTGGAGTCCTAACTGCATTCCAGTGGGACAACTAAGCGCGCCGCAAGTCAGGATTTCATGACGGTCGCGATTTCCTGTTAACATTTTGTCTGCGTATTCATTGGAGGAATCCTTGGCTCGCGCGAAAAAGATTTCACCCGCTTTGAAAAAACGTGCCGCGAAAATCAAGCTGCTGCTGATGGACGTGGACGGCACGATGACCGATGGAGGCGTGACACTGCTGTCGCAGCCCGACGGCACCGCGCTGGAGATTAAGACGTTTGACGCGCACGATGGCCAAGGCCTGACGCTGGCGCACACTGCCGGCCTCAAGACGGGTTGCATCACGGGCCGGGAAAGCCCTTCGTTGCAGCGGCGCGCGAGAGAACTGAGCATTGATTACGTCTACATGAAAATTCCGGTGAAGACGCCCGCGTACGAGGAGATATTACGGAAAGCAGAAGTGACGGACGCCGAAGTGGCGTTTGTGGGCGACGATCTTCCGGACATTCCCCTGATGCGGCGAGTGGGCCTTGCGGTCGCGGTGGGGGATGCGGTCGCCGACGTCAAGGAAATCGCGCATTATACGACACGAGCGCTGGCGGGGCACGGCGCGGTTCGCGAAGCCATCGAACTGATCCTGAAATCCAAAGGGATTTGGGAAGAGATGATCGAAAAAGCCCGGGCGTAGTGGTATTCTCTCCCAACCATGCGGCTGATTAAATATTTTGTCGCGTCCAGCCTGGATAGTTACATTTCGCGCAAAGATGGCGGTGTGGACTGGCTATTCATGGACCAGGACTACGGCATGAAAGAATTCTTCGCGAGCGTGGATGTGGCCGTAATGGGCCGCAAGACTTATCAGAAAGCCATTGAACTCGCACCTTCTGGCCCGCTTTTCCCCGGAGTAAAGAATTACGTGTTTTCGCACCTGCTGCCGAAGGGAAAGCAGGAACACATCGAAGTGGTCTCCGACCCGCCCGAAATGTGGGCAGAATCGGTGCGCTCGCGGCCTGGTAAAGATATCTGGCTGGTGGGAGGCGGGGAGATGGTGCGCGAGTTCCTGCAGAAGAAGCTGGTCAACGAAATCGGCATATCCATTCATCCACGATTGCTGGGAGACGGCATTCCCCTGTTTGCGCAACCCTATCCGGAGACGGAGCTTGAACTGCTACGCTCGGAGGCCTACCCCAGCGGGTTGCTGCAGGTTTTCTATCGTGTGAAGTAGCTTGACTTTGCCGCGAGCCCGCTACAGACTCTGCCAGAAAAGCCACCGCCCTTTCGTGGGCCAAAATTCTTGCGGTGCGCACCTCGTGGGGGAAGAATCGAAATGAAAACCAACTATCTTGCCGTGGTCGTTGCCGCCATCGCGTACTGGATTCTGGGAGGTCTTTGGTATGGCGTGTTCTTCAACAAAGCCTGGATGGCCCTGGAGCACATGACCATCGAACAGGCAAATAGTATGAACCCAGCCATCCCCTATATCGTCTCGTTCCTCCTGGAAGTGTTAATCGCTTACTCGCTGGCGCAGCTGTGTATCTGGCGCAATGCCAATACAGCGGGACGCGGCGCGTCCGTGGGCGTGCTGATGTGGATCGGTTTTGTGGGGCCAATCGCGTTCATGAACTACATGTTTGAGATGCGCCCGAAGGAACTTTTCGCAATTAATCAATTCTACCCGCTGGCGGGGCTGGTGCTGATGGGCGTGATCCTGGGTGCGTGGACCAAGAAGACCGCATAACGAACTTGACTTATTTTCTGCCAACTTCCCGAACAAAAATAATGTTGAGCGCGGTGGATACGCGTTAAACTGGGAAATCTATGAATCGGATATTGCTGTGGACATGCATTTCTGTTGGAGGACTGCTGGTCCTTACCTATATCGGGCTGAGCATCATGGCCGGCGGGCCGAAGGACGCCTTCCAAATGGTGCGGTTCGCTTTGCCGCACATGCATTTGGGGAAAGTAAAGGTGGGAGACAGCGCGCCGGATGCGCGGCTGGTGGCATTGGATGGGGCGACGCGCTTTCAGATTCGCGATCGAACCCAGGGGCGGCCGCTGGTGCTGATTTTTGGGAGTTTTACTTGACCACCCTTCCGTCGCCAGTTAGGCGATATCACGCAAATCTATGACGATTACAAAGAGCATGCTGATTTTCTGACCATTTACATACGGGAAGCGCACCCCCTCGACGAGTGGCGCATGAAGTCAAACGAAAAAGAGAAAGACAATGTGTGTTACGTGCAACCCAAAACGCTAGAACAGCGCATCGCGATCGCCAACGATTTCACACAGCGGTTCAAGTTCAATCTGCCCTTTGGCGTTGATGAGATGACCAACGCCGCGAATGACGCGTACGCCGCGTGGCCGGAGCGGCTTTACATTGTGGACGAGAACGGGCAAATCTCCTACAAGGGCGGGAATGGCCCATTCAAGTATGACCCGAAGGAAGTGCGGGCATGGCTTGCGAAGCGCTTCGGCGAAGTGAAGCATCCGGAGAAGGCGCCCGAGAAGAAAAGCTAAACTGGGGTTCCCTTTGAAATGGCGGAGTACGATTGGCCGAACGGGATGCTTCGGTTTTGGGAAAGCCTCACGCCTGAAGGCCTG
>CAYOOS010000128.1:0-9943 GCA_964405585.1 uncultured Acidobacteriaceae bacterium
GTTGGAAGTACAACCGACGAAAGGCAAAGTGTCACTAATCTACTGGACGAGTACAAGGACTTGGCGTGGGGGGTTGAAGCGTGACATGATGGCTGGACTCTCCATCACGGGAAAACAGGGATGCGATGACACCGACCCAGCCGGAGTTGCAGGCTACGCCTGAAGTAGAAACCATTTCGACAAAACAACAGGAGTTCAACGGCGATGCCGGGAGCGGGCGATTGCTCTCGCTGGATTTTTTCCGGGGACTGACGATTGCCCTGATGATCCTGGTAAACAATCCCGGCAGCGACACGCACTACTGGCCCCTGAGCCACGCGGCTTGGAATGGGTGGACGCCGACAGATCTGGTTTTTCCATTTTTCCTTTTTATTACGGGGGTTTCGCTGGTGTATTCGTTCTCCTCGCGGCTGGCGCGCGGGCAATCTCGTGGCGAATTGATGAAGCACGTGGTGCGGCGCGCCGCGATCCTGATCTTGCTGGGGATCTTCCTCAATGGTTTCCCGGACCGCTACAACATCCATACGTTGCGATTTGAAGGGGTGTTGCAGCGGATCGGGCTGTGTTACCTGTTTGCCTCGATAATTTATTTTTGGACCAAGCCACGGGGGCGCGCGGCGGTGATTGTTGCATGCCTGGTTGGTTATTGGGTGCTGATGCGGTTTGTGCCGGTGCCCGGCTTCGGCACGCCCACGCACCAAATACCGTTACTGGACCCGGACCGCAACTTGACGGCGTGGCTGGACCGGCTGCTGTTTTCCGGGCATTTGTATGAAGGGACGCGCGACCCGGAGGGAGTGATCAGCACGATCCCGGCGATCGCTTCGGTGTTGTTCGGCGTGTTCACGGGAGAATGGCTGCGCTCGGCGCGGGACAGCGGCAAAAAAGTGTGGGGCATGCTGGCCTGCGGAGCCGTGGGATTTCTTCTGGCGGAAACGTGGAATATCTGGTTCCCGATTAACAAAAAATTGTGGACCAGTTCGTTTGTTTTGCTGACGACGGGGTTGGCGCTGATCGCACTCGGATTGTGCTACTGGCTGCTGGACGTGCGCAAGGTGAGGTGGGTACCCACCAAGCCTGCCATTGTTTTCGGGATGAACGCGATTGCGGCCTACGTGACCGCGGAGTCGCTGGCAATACTGCTCGGCGCAGTGCAATGGCGAGGCAGCGAGGGGGTCTTCCGGAGCCTCCAGGACCACATCTATGAGGCGGTGTTTGCCCCGCTGGGGAGCGCGGAGTTCGGCTCGCTGATTTATTCGATTTGCTTCGTGGTGGTCTGCTGGGCGTTGATGTGGGTGCTGTACCGGAAGAAGATTTTTTTCAAGATTTGACGGGCCGCAGTGGCTGTGCAGGAAAAAGAAGGACGACCATTACGGCAAATACGCCAGTCGGGAGAATGCCGTTCCCGGGGATTATTTTTCGGCGGCGGGGCTAAGCCTTAAACATCTGGCCGTGGCGCAGAATGAACTCCTGCCCGCGCCACTTGATGCGGTTGGAAGTGAAAGCGGCCAGCCAAACCGTGAAATAGATCAGATCGCGTAGCGGGACAAGCCAGAGCTTGCGGCGCAGGACGGCGTCTTGAAGGCCCCAAACGCCCGCGACCCATGCCATGGTCAGTCGCAGAACAAGATACGCGGCGAGGTACGCGGCGCCAATCCAGGCGGCGGGGGCGACCGCGGCGGCGAGGAGCGCGAGCGGCAGGCCGTGCGTGAACAGCAGACCGAGAAACGACGCGGGGCGCACCAAACGAACTGTGCGGGACCAGCGGACCTGATGCTCCCAGAAGCTGGGTGGGGTCTGTGCCGTGTACATCGTTGAAACGGTTTCGCGGGAGAGCAACACCTTGCCTCCGGCTTTGTGGATGCGATTGCCAATTTCGTAGTCGTCGGCCAGGAGATTCGCCAGCACTTCGTAGCCGCCAATTTTCGCAAGCCAACTTTTGGTGGTGGTGACGGAGGCGCCGAGAGCGAACGTAACGCCATTCTTCCCGTTTGCGACGATCGCCCCGGGCATGAAATCGCTGGCGGCGCCAACGGCTTCGAGCTGCGCCCAAAGATTTTCTTGCGCGATGCCGCGGTAGAGGCAACTGACCACGCCGACCGCGGGATCGCGGAAAGGCGCGACGACTTCGCGGAGGTAGTTGGATGAGACGCAAACATCGCCGTCGCTCTGCACGACAATCTCATGGCGCGCTTCGCGGGCAAGCAGGACCAGGTTGTTGATCTTGCGGTTGGAACCGAGCTGCGCGGCGCCGGACAAAATACGGATCGGACGATCAGGAAAATCGGCCATGATTTCCTGGATGACGGCGATGGCGGGATCGGAGAGTTCATTGACGCAAAACAGAATTTCGTAAGCGGGGTAGTCCTGCGTGCAAAAGCTGGCGAAATTCTCATAGGTGGCAAAATCCACGCCGTGAACGGGCTTCAAGATGCTGACAGGGGGAGTAAAATCCGGCAATTTCCTGGCGCGCTCCCGGGTAAAGAAACGCAGCGCGGCGATGGTTGCGACAATGTAAAACGCAAAAGGCGCCAAGGCCAGGACAAGGACCGAAATGCGCCAAAGAGAAATGGGAAGATTCATGAGCTGATAGGAGTGTATCGCTTTCGGCTCTCTCTGCCACGGAATTGCCAGACAACCAGGGTTGAGAAGATAGCTCAGCCCGTGGCAACGACGAGCAGCACACCCAAAAACACGAGGGCCACACCGAGCCAGCGCTTCAGCGTGACGTCTTCCTTAAGAAGATATTTTGCACCAAGCGCGCCCGCGACATAATTGAACGCCGAGGCGGGAATGACCAGGCTGATGGGCGCCCAAGACAACAGGATCAAAAGCGAATAAAACGAAACCGCAAGCAGAGGAATGGCCAGCCAAACCCAGCCGGACTTGATGGCTCGTCCCAGGAATCGCAGAATGGAGCGCGGATGGAAGCCTTCGAGCTCGCCAATGCGCTTCATGCCATAGGTCATGGCGATTTCGCCGCCGGTGCTGCAGCAGATCAATACGCCCAGCATCAGGATGACTTTAATCATGAGGGCACCTGCTGGGCGGTCGTGGTGTTCGGTTTCGTTTGCCCGACCAACATCACGCCGAAGCAAATGATGAGCACGCCAATCCAACGTTTCAGCGTGACGGCTTCATGAAGAACGAGTATGGCAAGCAGCGTCTGCGTGGCGTAGCCGAAGGCGCCGGCGGGCATAACGAAGCTATAGTCGGCCCAACTGACTGCGCTCATGTAACAGATGGTGAAGCCAAGCAGGAACAGTATGGCCAGCCAGATCGTTCCACTCTGGACAGTGGCGAGCAGTGTTTGCTTCAGGCCTTCCAGTGAGAGATGCACGGCGCCGATCTGGATCATGCCACGCTTTAAGAGGAGATCGCCGATGTTTGCGCACACGACCATCAGAAAGACCGTGAACAAGGTCTTAATTCTTAACCTGTGCTCGTGCATCATTCTGTAGAGTCTAGTCGTTTCCGCCAGCGGTGGAAGCTCCGGGCACGGACACGATGGTCTCCGGAGAATCTCCCCCGCGACGTACCCACTTGACGCGCTCCGCGCGCAGCTTCAGAAAATCCACGGCTTCCTGGTACAGGCGCTTCCGCTCGTTGCCATCCCAGAGGGCTTCGCGGACGATGCGCCAGGCGACGCGAGGCCGGAAATAATACTCATCATAAAAACGGCCTACTCCGGCCATCATGTCCGCCTTGGACAGGTGCGGGTACTCGATGTGGGGAAGCTGATGGCCGCTATTGTCGGCCAAAGCTTCGACGCGCAGGAAACCTTGCTCGGCCATGGTGTCGTGAAGCTCGGTGCCGGGCATGGCGTGAGCGAGAGAAACCTGAATGGTCTCGCAGTCGAGTTCCTTGGCAAATTCGATGGTCTTTTGAATGGTTTCCTTGGTTTCGCCGGGAAGGCCGATAATGAAGTCACCGTGAACTTTGATGCCGACCTTGCGGCAATTTTTCATGAAAGTGCGGCCCATTTCAACGGTCGCGCCTTTCTTGATGTTCTTCAGGATTTGCGCATCGCCGGATTCGAAGCCAACGATGAAGAGGCGGGCGCCGCCATCGGCCATGGCCTTTAAAGTTTCGTAGTCGCTATGCACGCGCGCTGTGGAAGACCACTGGAACTTCAGTGGCTTGAACTTGGCGCTGAGATCGAGGACGCGATCCTTGCGGATATTGAAGGTGTCGTCGTCGAAGAAAATCTCTTTCATCTGCGGGAAATATTCCAGAGTCTTGGTCACTTCGCGGACGACGTTGTCGGTAGAACGGGTGCGCCAGGCGTGGCCGGAGATGGTCTGGGGCCACATGCAAAATGTGCAGAGGGCGGGGCAACCGCGCGTGGTGTAGAAGGAGACGTAAGGGTGTAGGAGGAAAGGAACGTTGTAGCGCTCGATCTGCAGATCGCGTTTGTAGACATCGGTGGCAAAGGGAAGCGCATCGAGTTCCGCGGTGTGCAATTGAGGCTGCGGAGCATTGTGAACAATGCGGCCATCCTTGCGGTAACTGGCGCCAAGAATCTGTTCGAGAGGCTTGCCGTGAGCATAATCGGCCACGGCGTAATCAAATTCGCCGCGCGTGACGAAGTCAATGTCCTCGCTGGAATTCAAAGTTTCATCGGGCTTGATATGGCCGTGGGGACCGACGAAGGCGACCTTGATGGAGGGATTGGCTTCCTTGATCTTGCGAACGAGCTTGATGTCGCTGGCAATCCCGACAGTGGAAGTAAACAGGACGAGGAACTCGTAGTCCTTGCAGATTTCGATGGTTTGGCGCCAATCGATGCCGTGAGGCGAAGCATCCAGCAGGCGGCTGCCGGGAATCAATCCGGCGGGATACGTCAGCCATACGGGGAACCAATAGGACTGGATCTCGCGCGTTGCGGGCCATCGTGAGCCCGCACCCCCGTCAAAATTCTCAAAACTTGGGGGGTTCAACAGCACCGTTTTCATGACATCTGGCATTCTGCACCCTCAGCTTCTGGTTGGATTCCGCAAATGGGCGAGCAAACGATAGCTACACCCGTACTAACGAACTCAGCGTCTACCCTAGTGTAGATCATAGTTTAGCTGAGTTGGTTGCATGGTCCCACGGGTTTCTGCCAAAGGGGCGAAAAAGGCATCCAAAAGCTAAATACAGCATTAAGTGGGATTTGCGAAGCGTAATAGGGCTGACGAGGAGCCGCGGCTGGTGAGCGCGCCGGAAGCCGGCCTATCATCCCAGGCATTCTCGAGTGGATTCGCCCAAAAGCGCCCAGATGCGGTCGAGCCAATCCAGGTGCTCGGGCTTCATGAGGACGGACCTTAGGCAGGTTACGGTGGAGCGAGTGCGCTTCGCGCCTTGCCAATGCTCGCCAAAAAAGGCCACGGGAATTTCTGCCACCGCCAAGTGCAAATTCCTTCGAGCAGCCGCTTCAAAGATGCTTCGGGAGAGCATGGAGGTTTCGTCGAGGTTTGGGGCGCGCGGCGCGAAGACGATGATGTCGAGCTCAGGAGGGAAAGGAGTCAGGAAACGGTCATCCACGGCAAGACGGTGATGGAACTTTACAGCGGCCTCGCGGCAACGATCAAGAATACTTGCGAATTCGCCCTGCTTCTTTAAGGGAAGCAGGCGCTGTGTGGCCCAAAGAGCCACGGCTGCCGCGCCGGGGCGCGAACATTCCAGGCTGATTTCGCCGAGATGGAGATCGGTGGAACTGAAGTAGGTGTAAGGCGAATCGTGTTTGTAGAGACGCCCGATCGCCGGATCGCGAAACAGGATGCAGCCGCACCCGTAGGGTTGCAGGCCGTGTTTGTGAGGATCGATGACGATGGAATCGGAATACTGGATGTGGTCGAAATGCTTGCGCGTCTCTTCCGGAAGGTTTCCGGCTAAATGGAAATAACCACCGTAGGCGGCGTCGACGTGAATGCGGAAGCCATACTTTTCGCGGAGCTTAACAATTTCCGACAAGGGATCCACGGAGCCGGTGGCCGTAGTACCCATCGTGGCCACCACGGTTCCAACATCGCCACGGGCCAGCCGGGTGCGCAGGGCGGAAATGTCCATGCGGCCGCGGGAATCGCAGCGAATTGTCTCGCATGGCAGTTGCAAGACGCTCGAGATGCGCTGATGCGTGTAATGCGCCTGCTCGCTGGCCAGGATCGTTTTGTTGGGAGCGAGGCGCCCGGCTACCCAGAGCGCTTCCAGATTGGCCATGGTGCCACCGCCGCACAGGTGTCCAAGATGGTCATCCCAGCCGAACATGGCGGCGATTTCCGCGACGGCTTCTTTTTCCATGGCAGAGGAAGCGCGTCCGCCATCCAACGCGTGATTGTTCGGATTGATCCAGAGCGCAAGCGCATAGGCCAGACGAGCGACGGGGTGGGGCGGCTTGAGCATTTGTCCCGCGTATAACGGATGAAAATAAGGGAAATTGTCGTGGAGGCGTTCCGCCGCCGATGCCAGAATTGCGCTGGTTTCTTGCGCGTCCAAGGCGGCGGCATCAAAAGCGGGGAGGGATGCGAAACCTGCGTCGAGCTTATGGAACGCTTCCAAAAGGATTTTCAGGGAATCTGATTCAAGCATGAGTGTGCCTCACTCCTTCCGGTTCAGACTATCCGATTAGTGAGCTATTGCAGGACCTTATCGAGTTGGCCGGCGGTGCGCAGAAGCTCCAATTGTGCCTGTTGCCGCTGAAAATTGGCATCCAGGTAGGCCATCCATTTTTCGTTTTCATCCAGCCGGGCGCGTTCCACTTCGCGAAGGTTTGTTTTGCCCTCTCCGAATTGCGATTGCAGGACGCTGACATTTTGTTGTGAGAGTTGCAATTCGAGGCGCGCGACTTCCTTCGCCGCATCGGCTTCCTGGACTTTGCGGGATTTCTGCCGTACTTCGGCGCTTACCTGATTTTTGGTGCCGGCCAGATTCATTTTTGCCGCGTCCAGGTTGGCTTGCGCGAGAGCGACGTTGGCGCGAGTTCTGGCGCTGAAAATAGGCAGTTGCACGTTTACACCCGCATTGAAATTGTTGTACTGGAATTTAGTGAAATAATTCGCGTAATTGTTGAATTTCGCCAACACGCTATAAACGGATACCAATTCCAGCGTCGGTAAATTTCCGCGCTTCTCTCCCGCCAGCCGGAATTCCTTTCCCCGCACGTCCGATTCCGCGAAAGCCAGGCTGGGATTGTTTTCCGAAGCCATGGCGATCAGATTGGCGCCCTGTTGTTCCGCGGCTCCGGGCAATTCCTCGGGGGTGACTTCCATGGACTGCTCCGGCGCCAGCCCGAGTTGGTTGCGCAGGAAAACTTCCAGTTCATCCTGACGCCCCTCGAGTTGCAGGATTCGCTGCACAACCTGCGCGCGCGTGAGCTGCGCCTTGGTCACTTCGACGGGCAATTCAAAGCCCTCGCCTTGCCGCTCCTGGGTGATGTCCACAATTTTTTCCGCGCTCTCTTTTTCCTTGCGGAGAAGTTCGAGGGCATGGCGCACTTTCACAAGTTCCAGATAGGCGCTGGCTACGCGCGCCATGACGGAGTTTCGCGTTTCTTCCAGAAGGACGCGCTGCGCTTTGGCTTGTTCCTGCTGCTCCCTCGCCAGGCCGCGGAGGGGCTCGTTGAAAACCTGTTCGGTGTAGGTGACATTGAAAACCGAGGGCGCGCGGCCTCCCGGAGTTTCAGGAATGCCATAGGTGTAGCCGGCGCCGGAACCGACGAAGAGATTCGGCTTGAACTCCGACCGCGTCAGATTGGTGGACTGATCGGCGACACGCGCCTGAATCTTGGCAAGCTGGATGTCCTTGCTATTCTGAAGCGCGAGCTCGATGCTGCGCCTGAGGGTCAGCAGGATGGGCGCACCCGGGGCGTCTGCAAGTTGCGGGGAGTCTTGAGCCAGCAAAGCGGTGGCACCCATCAACAGGGCCGTAATCCCACAGGATAGAAGTTGCTTCCAAGTTGTCATTTCCCCTCCCACTTCAACAGACACTATTGTGATTTCGCGTTATTTGGATTACTCGTAGCGCAAAGACTCGACGGGCTCCATGTGGGCCGCCTGCTTCGCGGGCAACCACCCGAAAAAGATTCCCGTAGAGCAGGAAACCAGAAACGCCACGACCACACTGATGCCGGAAACGGGTACGCGCAAGTTGCCAGGGAGCAGTTGCTGCACCAGGACCGGGATGGCCAAGCCGAGCAGGATGCCGATGACCGCCCCGCCGCCGCTAAGAAGAAAAGCTTCGAAGAGAAACTGCGAGAGAATTTCTTTCGGCGCTGCCCCCACGGCCTTGCGAAGTCCAATCTCCCGCGTGCGTTCCCTTACGGTAACCAGCATGATGTTCATGATGCCAACACCGCTGATGAGCAGCGCGATGAACGCGACCAAGATCAGTAAAATGGTCAGCGCCAGGGAAATGGTGTGCGCCGCGCTCAGGATGGAACTCAGGGTGCGCACGATGTATTCCGCTTGTGCGGGATGGCGGCCCTTCAGCAGCATCAGGATCTTTCGCTGCACCGCCGGTACCATTTCCGGTGCCGAGGCTTGCGCATAGATCGTGCGGATCACTTCCCTGCCCGTGTAGTACTTGATCAGGGTGAATGGAATGATGACGGATTCTTCCTCGATCTCCGACAATCCATAGGTGGGCACGCGCTCGCGGAAGACGCCGATGATGGTAAATGTCAGCTCTCCCATGCGAAGATTCTGACCGACCGGATTTTCCAAACCGAAGATACGATCGGCAAGTTCCCTAGTGATCAGGCAAACCTTGCCGCGAGTTTCCATGTCACCGGCGTCGAAGTACCTGCCCCGGAGGATCAGCAGGTGGCGAATGGATTGATATCCCTCGGTGACACCGATCAAGGTGGCTGGCCGCGTCTTTGCGTGCACTACCACGGCCATGGGAATGGCGGAAATTCCGGCCACCTCGGCGACGCCCGGGACGGTCGTCTTAACGTCGGCCATATCCTCCAGGGTCAGTTCATAATCCAGGGGCTGGGCTTTGTCCGGAGTCTTTATTAATTCGGCCCACACCAGGTTTGAGCCCACGGCTTCAATTTGCGAAATGACGTATTTCCTGCTGGTGAGCGCCACAGTGACCACTAGAACGATGGAAGCGCTGCCAATGATGACGCCAATCGAGGTGAGAATCGCGCGCAGCTTGTTGGCGCGCAAGGCGTCGACTGCCAACGTGATGGATTCCCGCATGCGCATAAATCGTTCGCGTTCCTCAGTTCTTTACCGCACGACTGGTGCTCTGCCCGCCACGCCGCATGGCAGTTCGAATCAGGTGTCGCAACTCATCAATCGCCCAGGTGTTTCAGGGCCTCCTGCGCTTTCTTATATTTTGCGTTGAGTTTCAACGCGGCTTCGTACTCACCGCGGGCCGCTGCCGTATTCTTCTGCTTCTCATACAACTGACCCAGCCAATAGTGGGCAGACCAAAGCTCCGGATAGGAAGGCCGCCGGGGCACAACTTGCATGAAATTGCGCAGGTTCTTTTCTGCTTCGGGCAGCTTTTCGCCCTTCAGTATCCAGCCCAGCGCGCGGAAGAACGAAGCACGCGGGTCTTCGGGCGCGGCAGCCCGGGCGGCATCGGCCGCTTGCAGGACGCGATCGCCGGCGCCGCGATTCGCGAAGTAGGCGGCTATTCCCTGAATGATGTCCAGCGACTTTGGCTTGCATTCCAGGGCCTTTACAAATTCCGCTTCGGCGCCCGTGTCATCCTTTTTCTTAAGGCGGCAGTTTCCGGCAGCAAAGTGGCCCTGCGAAGCATCCAGCGCGAGCAGTTGCTGAATCAGTGGCTGCGTCTTATCTTCTCCTCCACCGACAACGGAGGGAGCGGTGCAGTCATACTCAACCAGATTTTGAGCTGCGTCGAAGTTGCGTTCATCGAGCTGTACCGCGGTTTGAAATTCCTTCTGCGTTTTCCGGGCCAGGGGGAAGGCGCTGAACATCGAAGCGTG
>CAYOOS010000129.1:0-9868 GCA_964405585.1 uncultured Acidobacteriaceae bacterium
CACAACAATTTAGCGTGAACGGGCAACGCGGCGTGGAATCCGTCTTTGCCATGGATGGAGCCGACACGAGCGACCCGGAAATGGGCGGGGCCACATTTTCCAATTTCAACGTTGACGCCATCCAGGAAGTGCAATCGATTTCGGGAGTCATGCCGGCGGAAACCGGGCACGGTGCGGCGGGATTCACAAACGTGGTGACAAAATCCGGAACGGAGTTGGTGCACGGCAGCGTTTTTGAGTTTGTCCGCAATGCCGCATTCGACGCGCGCAATTACTTTGATCACACCAGCGACGTCGATCCGCGGCGTATTCCCCCGTTTGCGCGCAACGAATTTGGCTTCACCAATGGCGGCCCGGTAGTGCTCCCGGGAATTTACGATGGACGCGGCAAAACGTTTTACTTCGGGGAGTACCAGGGCTTCCGCCAGGTCCTGGGCACAACACAGGTATTCGCGGTGCCAACAGCGGCGGAAAGACAAGGGATCGATACCACTACATATCCCGGCGATACCCTTTATGTTCCGGTGAGCGCGTCCATCGCGCCGATCCTGGGGCGTTACCCTTTGCCGGATGACCCGAACGGCCCGTACGGCGCGCGCACGTATGCCGCTTCGTCAAAAGTCGTGACGGACACAGATCAGTTTTCTTTGCGTGTTGATCACAAGATCTCCGACAAGGCCACGCTGTTTACGCGATTTAGCCTGAATCAAGTGAACGGTCCGACGACGAATCCGGATCAGACCGCCATTGATCCCAACTTTGGAATAAATTTCTTTGACCACCAGCGCAATGCCGCCGTTACGTATGCCAGAACCATTTCGCCGCATCTGAGCTTCGCGACGGCTTTTGGATACATACGAAGTACGCCGATGTTTCCGACTACCGACCATACCGATCCCGCGATTGCGTATGGCGACGGGTTGTTTGAGGGATTTAATTCCGCGGACGGCTCAATCACGGGTTCGTATAGCAACCTATACCAATTCCGGCAGGACATGGTTTATGTGCATGGACCGCATGCATGGAAATGGGGAGTGGAGATCCGCGCGAATAAAGACAGCACAGTCTTCGGAACCAACCCCAGCGGGCTTTATACATTTGGCGGAGGAACGGCTTATCTGCCGGATTCCGTTTACATCACATCGGCGAGCGGCCTGCACAATCTTGGGCCAGGCGACGCGCTGGCCGATTCGCTGACGGGCCTGCTGACGGCAACTCCCTACTCGTACACGGTTTCGGCTGCATCCAGCTTGACGCCAACGGGTGACCGGTTTGATGAGGCCGCTGCGCGACGCGAAGCTTACAACTTTTATCTTCAGGACGCTTGGAAAGCGACTTCGCGATTGCTCCTGAGTTACGGGCTGCGCTATGAATTGAACAGCCGCATCAAAGAGGCCAAGCACCGCAGTTCGACTGGCGTGCCGATCGGCCCGGATGGCAAACCTACATCCTTCCTGACTCCGGGCGCCAAGGAAATTTTCCTCTACAACCCGCAACCTGTGTACGGAATGGATTGGAATGGCTGGGGGCCGCGCGCCGCACTGGACTACAGCGCACGCAAGCACACGATCTTGCATGCTGGCGGGGCGATCACCACACTACTGCCGAATTTGTGGCAGGAAAATGCCGTAACCGGAGGAATCCCTTTTATGGTGCAGCCGCTGGTGACGGCGCGACCCGGCGTTCCGGTGGAGTTCCAAAACACTGTCGTGACAATGAGACTCCCTCCGTTCTATACGACGCAGGGACAGCCCCTGTTCGCTTCTGGAGACAGTTCCAAAGTTCCTGCGAATACAGAGATCGATTTGCAACGGTTCCAGAATGATTTGGCTGCAATCACGCCCGGGGATGAAATCCAGTTATTCACAGTCGGGGTAATGGCGCGCAATTTTCGCAATGGCTACATCGGCACGTATACGGCTGGCATTGACCAAGATTTGGGAAACGCGAAACTTAGCGTAGCCTATGTGGGAATAGCAGGAATCCACCTGGGAAGTATGTTTTCCCCGAACGGGTATGCGGGCGCCGACGCGGCTTTTGCTCCTTACACGCAGTTCAACGCCGCGGGACAAGCCATCGGCGGCTTCGGGCCCGAAGCGGTAATCAGCTCGGGTTCTCATTCCTCATACAACGCGCTGCAAACGAGCTTTACCGAAAGCGCCAAGCGTATCGGACTCAATTTCCAAGCGAGTTATACCTTCTCCAAATCACTTGACGACACCAGCGCCATTCTGGGTGGAGGGCCCTCCAACGCCGGTGTGCTCATGCAAACCATGCCGCAGAATCCGCTGGATCCACGGGCAGACAAAGGACCTTCCACGTTCGATGTGACACACGTCTTCTCCCTGAGCTTGATCCAAGCTCTGCCAATTGACCGCGTAGACTTCCTTCGCCCGCTGGGCGCGTCGCTTACCAAGGGCTGGCAGTTTCTGAATATCACCACGCTGATGAGCGGGCCGCCATTTACCGTTTATTCCGGAATTCAACAAACGGGAGCCGGCGCGGGAGGCACAGATCGCCCGGACCTGGTGACGATGCCGGATTTCTCCACGAGCCGCGCGACACGTGAGGACTATTTTGGACGAGGCGCGGACAACAGTTCATTCTTTTACATTCCCATCAACATTCCAGGCGGGAGCGGGCCCAACCAGGGGAGATTCGGCAGCCTGGGGCGCGATAGTTTCCGGGGACCAGGCTTTCATAACTATGATGTTGCGCTTATCAAGGACACTCCGTTTGGACGCAGAGGAAAGAATGAGCTGGGCATCGTGGAATTTCGCGGAGAGTTCTTCAACGTATTCAACATCGTCAATTTTGGGTTGCCCGCCAACATCGTGCGTGGGAGCGGTTTTGGCTTGATCAGCCGGACCGCCGGGCCATCGCGTCAGATCCAATTTTCATTGAAGCTTATTTATTAGGAGCGGGGCCTCTGCGGAGGCGAGGATTAGTGCGGCTTGTATGGGGCACACCTGATCGCTACCGACGGAATCCTCAATTGTGCTGGGGATTTTGCTGTCCTTTGAAGATTGGCTGGGAGGCCTGGACTCGAACCAGGATAGCCAGATCCAGAGTCTGGAGTCCTACCAATTGGACGACCTCCCAGCCGAGGGAAGGAACGCAGACAGTCCGGGAGGCAAGAACAGCTTCCGCAACTGCTGTCCAACCTTTCTAGAGTAGAACGGGACTCCGCGTGGCGTCAACACACGGATACCAGTCGATTCCAGTGAAAATTCGCCCGAAAATGTTCGCGGCCATTTTCCAAGAGGATTGCCAGGATAAAAGGTTGCGCGCCCCCGGCGAGCGTGATACTTTCGCCGGACGATTCGGGTCTCCGGTCAATAATCTGGGAACGCAGGCAAGAGCGGCGACAGGTTGATGAAATTCCCTGGCGGGAGACTTTAGTCAAAAGTGCGGCGCACAGAAGGAATATGTGAGCGAGGGGAGCCGCGGGGTAGCGAGTTGTACGAGCAATAGGGAGAGTTCAAATCATGAAAACACGTCAACACTCCATTCCTATTCGTTATCGGACCTGCGGATGGCTCTTGTTGGCGGGGTTTTTGTGCATTGCGGGAAACTCCGCAGCGCAACAACCGGCGGGAGCAGGAACTTCTGGACAACCGCTTCCGAATTCGCCGCAGCCAAAGCAGCAGCCCGCGGCCAACGCGCCAGCTCAAGGGACGGAAAAGTATGTCGGCTATATGACCAAGCGCTCGTTGTTTTTCCCGGATATCGCGGCGTCGCCCAATCCGCTCTCGGTGGGAGGCAAGTTCGAGCTCTTCGCGAATCAAAGCATTTCACCTGAGACGATCCTGATCTCTGGCTTTAGTGCCGGCTTCGAGCAGTGGCGGGATTCGCTTCCGGGGTATGGGCAGGGGGCGGAGGGATATGGCAAGCGCTTTGGCGCGTCCATGGCCACGAACTCGTCGAGCAGTTTCTTCGGGACATTTCTGGCCGCGTCCTTACTGCGGCAAGATCCGCGATTCTTTCCGCAGAGTCATCCGACATTTTGGGGTTCGGTGAAATACTCCGCGCGCCGATTGGTAGTGACGCGCACCGATTCCGGCCGGGATGTGTTCAACGCTTCGGGATTGATCGGACCGCTGGGGGGCGAGGTATTGGCCAACGTCTATTTGCCCGTAAAGGAGCAGACCGGCGCGAAAACCGGGGAACGGTACGGCATTGATCTGGCCTGGAAGTTTGCGGGGAACATGTTCAAGAATTACTGGCCAACGATTTTCCACGACTTGGGATTAAATCATCTGGGAGTGGTGCCGAGACCGAACCAGTCCGGTCCCACCGACGAACAGATGAAGCAACCGCAGTAATCGAGGCTCTCTCCCGTTAATCAAACGCGGGGACTATTCCTTTTCCAACTGCTTGTGAGCTTCCTTCAGGGCGGCGTATTGCGCTTCATCCAGCTTGGGGAATTTCAGGTCCATGCTGTGGAGGGCGTCCACAATCGTAGCCACCACCAACAGCCGGGTGAACCACTTGTTGTCCGCGGGGACCACGATCCACGGCGCGTGTTCCGTGGCGGTGTTGCGTATCATTTTTTCGTAGGCGTCCTGATAGTCGTTCCAGAATTCCCTTTCCTTGAGGTCGGAGGGTGAGAATTTCCAGTTTTTGTCGGTGTCCTCCAGGCGCTCCATGAAGCGCCTTTTCTGCTCTTTTTTGCTGACGTTCAGAAAGAATTTGCGGATGGCAATGCCATTGCGGGTCAGGTAGCGCTCATACGCATTGATATCTTCGAAGCGGTCGCGCCACAGGTGCTTGCCGCACAGGGATTTCGGGATACGCTGGCGCTCGAGGAGTTCCGGATGAACGCGCACGACCAGAACCTCTTCGTAGTAAGAGCGGTTGAAGATGGCAATCTTCCCGCGTGGAGGAATGCATATCATGCATCGCCGCAGGAAGGTGTGGGAGAGGTCCTCGCTGGACGGCGCCTTGAAGGAATAAACATCCACGCCTTGCGGGTTTACGCCGCTCATCACGTGTTTGATGGTGCCGTCTTTCCCGGCCGCGTCCATAGCCTGAAAGATCAGCAGCAGCCCCCAATTGCCCTGCGCGTACAGGACGTCCTGCAATTTGCTGAGGTGATCGACGCCCTGCTCCAGCCATTTTGTGGCTTCCGGTTTGTCCTGCGACTTCAGGCCGTGCGTGTCGCAGGGGTCGTGATCTTTCAGGCGAAAGGCATCGCCGTTTTCCACTACATAGGGTTTGATGAGCTTGTGGAACTTCAGTTCTTTGGGCATGTTGCTCCTGCCGTAGAGCGTGATGATTTCAGATTTGCGTGATGATCCAGCCGGGCGAGCGAACCACTGGAGTACTTGCATCATGGCACCAATGGTTGGCGGGATTCAAGATGGTCGGAGGGACACAGTTCTAAGTTCTCAGTTTTGAGTTTTCAGTTTGGGAGAAGAAGGAGGAGGGATGGTTCAAAGTTGATGGTTGAAAGTTCGAATAGGAGAGGGAGCGCGCTTTTGAAGCTGTCGTCTCTTTGGTACTCGGGGCATTGTTCAGAAAAGGAAAAGTCAAAAATCGCATCCTTTCTGAACCAAATGAAAAGGGTGCGGCACCCAAGGTCGGCTTCTTGGCCACCTGCCTAATCTCCACGATCTCTGCTGTAGCCTCAAAGGGATACCTGAGGATGCGCCGACGGTCCGCTTCCGCAAGATTGCCGCTCGTAATTGAAGTAGTCAAGATGGTGCCTCAATGGCCCGAACAGTTAGGTATCAGGCCATGGCGTCCCCGGCTTTACCCTGTTCCGAATACCACTTCTTGCTATTGCAAATCCCTGATAGGGAAGCGATTCCGTTTCGTCATGGACGCTCTCAATCCAGCACCCAATGATTGGGCTTTTCTATAAAGTGGAATGCGTAGCGAGGATACAGTGTTTCATGCCACTCCGAGCGAACGACCCGCGCTTTGCCGACCAATTCGTTGTTTGGACCGAGAAATTGAATACCCACCACAGAATCCGGAGGAAGTGCCACACCACAGCAGCACAGGAAACTGCTGCGGCTCATGTTTTCGGTCGTTGTCAGGAGCGTGAACGGCTCTCCTTTCTCATCGTTGCCGGACAGCCTTAACGGCACCCGAAGACGGACCCGTGGTTCACTCCTGCGTTCCTTCCGGCGATCCTTCAAGAATACTTCGAGTGTTTGGCGCAAAACGTCAAAGTCCACGGGCTTTTCAAAGTAGCCAGCTACGCCCAGATCGCGACAAAACTCCTTCGTCTTGGATCCGGCTTCACCGCTGATCACGAACACAGGAATCAACTGCGTGGCGCTGAACGAGGTAAAGGTTTGCAACAGTTCGAATCCGGAGTACCTGGGCATTCGCAGATCCAATAGGATCGCGTCTGGTTTGTGCTCCAGTGCCAAGGCCAGCGCTTGCTCCGGCTCTCCAGTGTCAACAACTTCGTAGGTGTCCATCAGATTGAGGCGGATCAGACGTCGGATTGGTTCTTCGTCATCGACAACCAGGAGTTTCGCCATATTGAGTTTTTACTCAAACTTTCTGCCGCGGCAGTTCCGCCACCAGCGGCGCTTGCTTTCCTGCAATTGCTTCAACCGATTTCAAAACTTCACAAACTTTCGAGATTAAGACTTCTTCCGTAAACGGCTTATGAAGTAAATGGGTACCTTCTTCAAGAACCCCGTGACCGGCAATAAAACTGTCGGTATAACCGGACATGTAAAGAACTTTCATTCCAGGCCGCTTTGGGAGCAAACGTTCGGCCAGGACCCTTCCGTTCATCCCGGGCATAACGACGTCTGACAAGAGCAGATGAATCTTTCCAGGAAATTCCGCGGCAACCTTGAGAGCCTCTTCGCCGCTGGAAGCCGTCAGCACCTGAAAACCGCGCTCTTCCAAGAAGGAACGCGCCAACTTCCGCAAAGGCTCGGCATCTTCCGCCACGAGTATCGTCTCGTTCCCCCGCATGACCAGCGGGGGCGAGGCTTCCTTTGCCGCGAGCGTTACCACTTCCTCGACAAGGGGAAGAAAGATTTGGAAAGTGGAGCCTTTACCCACCTCGCTGTCCACCCAAATATAACCACCGCTTTGTTTCACGATGCCATATACCGTCGCAAGCCCTAATCCCGTTCCCTTGCCGACTTCCTTTGTCGTGAAGAATGGTTCATATATATGCTGGAGAGTCTCATTGCTCATCCCGACTCCCGAATCCGTGACCGAGAGCAGTACGTACTTCCCTGGTTTTGCTCCTGGGTAGAGCCGCACACACATTTCATCGAACTCGGTGTTCGCCGTTCCGATGGTCAGACTGCCGCCGCTCGGCATGGCATCCCGGGCGTTGACGGCCAGATTCATCAGCACCTGTTCCACCTGCCCTTGGTCAGCCTTCACTCTCCCAATCGCTGGATCAAGCTCGGTGGTTACGGCGATATCCTCACCGATCAAACGAGGGAGCATTTTCACCATGTCGGAGACCAGTTCATTCAAGTCCAGGACTTTCGGGCTCAATATCTGTTGCCGACTGAACGCCAGCAATTGACGCGTCAATGATGCTGCGCGCTGGCCTGCTTTCTCGATTTCCTGGATGTATTCGTGGAGGGAGTTGTCGTGGTCTATTTTCCGCCCGAGCATTTGGCTGTAACCGATAATTACACCCAGCAAATTATTAAAATCGTGGGCAATCCCACCTGAGAGCTGCCCCACAGCCTCCATCTTTGCTGCCGTCCGCAATTGACGCTCGAGAACTCGCCGCTCGGTGATGTCTTCGACAAAGACTTCGTTATAGGTAGAATTCTCATCCCCGCCCTCCACTCTCCGGCCGCTGCACAGCACAGTGATGGGGAAGTCACCCTTTCGTTTCCACTCCATTTCCACATTCTTAAATTCAGCCGCGCTACCCAACAACTCAATTAAACGATGGAAATCAGAGCGATTCCGGAAGACGTGGTCTCCTAGGTTGGCATTCAACAGGTCTGCGGGGGACCGGTAGCCCAACATCTCTTGCAACGCCGAATTAACTTCCAAGAAGCGGCCGTCCACACCAGCGCGAAAAATCCCGTAGGGCGCACCCTCAACCACGGACCGGAAACTCCTTTCTGACAGCCGTAATGCTTCTTCGGCTTGGACCCGGACAGTAATGTCCCGGCCGATTCCAATGATTCCATGCACATCGCCTTGCCGATTGCGCAAGGGAACCTTCGACGTCGAAAGCCACTTCGCATTACCTTCGGCGTCTACCGCCCTTTCCTCCTGATTGACCAGAGGCTCTCCGGATTGAAGGATAGCTTGCTCATCGGAATGGAAAGCCGATGCAAGTTCTTTCGGGAAATAGTCAAAATCAGTCTTACCGAGCAAAACCTCGGGGTCCCTTGCTCCCATAAGTTGGGCAAGTGCGCGGTTTGCCAAAACGAACCGGCTCTCTGCATCCTTTACGTAAATGAGGTCGGGCATGTTATCGATCAACGCCCGCAACAGATCGTGTTCCGCGCGGAGCGCATCTTCTGCTCGCTTGTGTTCCGTGACGTCGCGATTCACAATGACCAGCAAGTCAGGATTGCCCTTGCCCGAGCGAATCACACTGGAAGTGGATTCCAGGACCCGCCATGTGCCGTCCTTGTGCCGCATCCGGTACTCGAGAGCCTTGCCCTTCCCCGTGCGCCGGGCTTCCGCCCCCGCGGCTGCCACACGTTCGCGGTCGTCAGGATGGATTTGTTCAAACGATGATGATTGCTGTAGCTCGGAAGGGGAATAACCCAGGACTTTCTCATAGGAGAGACTGTTGTAGAGCCGCTTCCCTTCCGTGTCCACCACTGCGATCATATCGGCGGCATTTTCGGTAATCAGACGGAAAAGCTTTTCCTTCGCCTCCAACTGCCGGCGTATTCGATGGATTTGCGTCTGCTGGTAGATGGTGTAAAGATCAAACAGTAGTACCATGCCCAGGAGTCCCCACATAGCCTGGCGCAGGGCGAGACTGGCTTCCCATTCATTTTGGGCATGCGTGAGGCCGGGCAGAAATGAAGCAATCCCAAATGTGAGTAGCAGAGTGATCGCAATAGCTGTAGACAACAACCACCACTCGCGTCGCTCAATACGACGAGTCCCATTTCCGCGAGTCTCGCTCTGCGGCTCGCTGAAATCTCCGATATCCGGCATGTCCGTCTGTTTCATAAGCTATTGCTCAGTGGCTCAAAACTTCGACTCCTCATATCGCATCCTGCCGCGATCATTCCGCTGGACTACGCCTTCAATTGCTTTCTGCGTAGTGCAATCTGCCGTCGCAAGACGATCATTATCTTTCCAGGCTCTCCTCCGTACACTCCATCGGTAATCGGCACGTCCAGACCCAGGCACCAAGGCCGACGGCAGGACTGGGACTCGCAGGACGACGCACTTGCTTCTGGATTCGTAGAGATCTCGTTGCTCGGTTCACCAGTGTTTTCTGATAGAGTGCTGGATTCTTCGGATAGAAAACTGCCGCTGAATTCCCCAACACACTGTCACTAGACCGACCGCCGAAACGGTCGCACCAACGATAAGGTAGATGTCCATGTACCACTCCGAGCGAGCAGTCGATTCGTATAGGAGGTAGGTCCCAGCCAAGAAGAGTATTGGGGGAAGGAGAGAGCCGAGACTGCGATTTTTTCTCATCAATGCCTGGCCGAATCGCCTCTTGGGCTTTTTCTGAGAAAAGTTTAATTGTGGTAAACAACTCCAGTCTAATATTACTCTTGTACCTAAAATTGGACTTTTATTACCCAATTGCCCCAAATGACAATAGGCTAGTTCGCAGATGGCACACCGTGAGTGCGTTGGGAGTGCACCACGTGGCAAGGACTGTGCTCGTTCAGAATGATTGGTGACACTCGGTAGAGTGTCAGGATGAAAACCA
>CAYOOS010000130.1:0-9806 GCA_964405585.1 uncultured Acidobacteriaceae bacterium
AATCTCCGTTGCCAACGGCCCGATGATGTGAATCCCCAGCACTTCGCCGTAAGTCTCGTCGGAAACTACCTTGACGAAGCCGCCATGGCTCCCCAGGATGGTGGCCTTGCTGTTGCCAACGAACGGGAATTTCCCAATCTTCACTTTGTAGCCCGCGTCGCGCGCCTGCTTTTCCGTCAGCCCGATGGAGCCAATCTGCGGCTCGCAATAGGTCGCGTTGGGAATGCGCGTCTTCAGGATCTTGTGCGTCGGCTTGCCCGCGATGTGCATGACCGCCACAATTCCTTCCATCATTGCCGCATGAGCCAGTTGCGGCAGCCCGGCGACGATGTCGCCGATGGCATACAAATTCGGCTCTTCGGTCTCCATGAAATCGTTCACAAGCACAAAGCCGCGGTCCAGTTTCGCTTTGGACTTTTCCAGGCCACAATTTTCCGTCATAGGCTTGCGTCCCACCGCCAGCAGCAGCTTTTCGGCTTGCAGCGTCTGCGCCTTTCCGTCTTTATCCTTGAATGACACGGTAACGCCCTGGGCGTCTTTTTTCACGCCGTCCACCATGCAACTGGTCTGAATGTTGATGCCTTTTTTCCGGTAGGTCTTGTCCAGTTCCGCCGAAATTTCCTCGTCTTCGACGGGCACAACGCGCGGCAACGCTTCCAGAATGGTTACTTGCGCGCCAAAGGAATTGTAAATGGACGCGAACTCCACGCCTACTGCTCCCGCTCCAATCACAATCAAGGTCTTGGGAATTTCCGGAAGCTCCAGGATGGAGCGGTTGGTCACAATCGTTTTGTGGTCCGGATCGATTCCCGGCAACGCCTTCGCTTCCGAACCGCTCACCATCAGGATGTTGCTGGCCTCAATTGTCGATTTCTTGCCGTCTTTTTCGACGCTCACCGTCCCGGGGCCTTCGTATTTTCCCCAGCCCTGCACCCATTCCACCTTATTTTTCTTGAACAGAAACTCGATGCCCTTGGAGTGCTTGGTCACAATCTTCGATTTGCGCGCCAGCACTTTGCCCCAATCAAGCTTCAATCCGCTGACCTCAAACCCAAACTCCGCCGCATTTTTCATGTGATCGTAGACTTCGGCGTGATACAGCAGTACCTTCGTCGGAATACATCCTACGTGCAAGCAAGTTCCGCCGAGGAAAGGATCTTTCTCCACTACGATGGTTTTCAGGCCCAGTTCGCCCGCGCGGATTGCCGCCACATAACCGCCCGGTCCGCTGCCAATAATTGCGATGTCGTACTTAGCCACGCGCATTCTCCCATCTGAAAAGCCAGGGCCAATTCTGTTTTGAAGGCCGGGCCAAATGCCGCTGCCACCGGATTTTGCGGCACGGCAGCGGAAAGTCTCACAGAAATGCCGGCAAGACCCCGCCAATTTTCAGCCTGAAACACGCCAACAAAACACCGGCAATTCTGCAGTGTAGCAGCGGGTTGCAAAGGTTAGCAACTTGCGCGAATATGCCGGTCCCCGGACTATTAGCCTTTCAGGAACAGCGTAAAGCGAGACGTTTGCGTGTCAAAACGGAACTCCTCTGCCCTCTGTTTGTTTCTCTCCAGCAAAGCAAAAGAGAAACTTCGCAATTTTCCCAAATTGGGAAGCTACTCTCTTCTGCGCGCTAACAATTTTTCATTTTCCTCTTGCACATATTACTCCATGGGTATATTTAATTGGCCGTCGATGTCCAAACGGTACAGGAGATATCTATACACTCATCAATAATCAAGGGACTCGTCTTGAGGAAAACCGTGGAAGTGGACTGGTATTGCCAAAATCGTGATTGCGGCTGGTCCGTAACCTTGTCTCTCTCCGACAGGGAAGAAACCAATCCTCGCTGCATCTGCGGTTGGCCCTTGAAGCGCGGCAATCCGCCGCTCGCCTCCAATTACCTCGAATTTCTCCGCAATGAACATTCGTTAGAGAATGCGGGGCAAACCCGGAAGGAATAGCCTGTCATGCAAGTGATTCGATTGGACTCAGCCTCTGCTCGCTGCCGCACACCCCTGGTGGTTCGTGGCAGCCTACCGCGCACTTTTTGGAGTCTCGGAGCGTTTGTCGAGCTCGGCCTTTTCTCGTGCGGATTCTATTTGCTCGCGGAGGTCAGCCTCGAGCCCCTGGAAGCCGATGGGGTTTCTATCCTCGGTGCCGGCGTAATCCTCGCGCTGGCCAGCGTGTTGCTTTTTTATATGATTCGCCCGCACCGCAGAGAAGCCCTGACGAGGCGCGATGAACGCCGCCCGTCGCGGGATGCTCACGAAGTTCTGGCCCTCTCCACGCGCGATGGTTCTGCCGAGGCTCGCCGGGAAACCGCGAGCGCACTCCTGGATGACCAGGATCTCCCGGGCCCCATGTGAGGTTCCCTCAACCTCGCGGCATCGCGGGGAAATACCGTTCTTGCAGAACCTGGCGATGGTGCCGCTCGTGCCCGGCAAGAATATACGCCAAGGCACGTACACTGACCTCCTTCTGATTGGCCACGCCCCGCCGCAACCATGCTGCCGCATCGAACGAGTGCAACAGCACAATGCTGGCTCGCCGCACCGCCGTGAACTCTTCCAGCAGCTCCACCAGCGGCCGCGCCGGGAAATTCCCCGTCTTCACATAATCATCCTGCTCGAAGCCAGCGAGCGGCGTCTGGTCTGCGCGCGCAATGCGCAACATGCGGTAAGCAAAGATACGCTCCGTATCGCTGATGTGTCCGAGCACTTCCTTGACGGACCATTTTCCTTCCGCGTAACGGAACTCGGCACCCGCCTCGCTCAAACTTCCCAACAGTAACCTCGTCTCCCTCAGTTGCGCTTCCAGTGTTTCCTCGATCTCTCCGTCGGGTACCATCGCGATGTATTTCTCGTAGAATGGCGCGTATTCGCTCGCTTGCGGACGATTCTGTGTCATGATGTTTTTGCCTCCAAATCAGCGGCAGAGTGTCAATTATATCTGGCAACGCCGCGACGGAGGCGTTTCATTAGCGCTCGGAAGCCAATATGGCCGAATTGAACTTCAACACCATGCGCGTTGCCTTTCAGGGCGAACCCGGCGCTTTCAGCGAAGCCGCCGCGGTGCAGTTGCTCGGTGAATCCATCCATACCGTTCCCCGTCCCACATTCGATTCTACGTTTCGCGCCATCGCCGAAGGCGCTGCCGATGCCTTGCTCTTGCCACTTGAAAACACCCTGGCGGGATCCGTCGTGCGCGTGTATGACCTCTTGCTCGAAAGCCCGCTGGAAATTTGCGGCGAAACAATTCTCCCCATCGAGCATCACTTGATTGCCCGTCCCGGCTCGTCCTTCGAGCTGCTTCGCTCAGTCGCTTCTCATCCCATGGCTCTGGCCCAGTGCGAACGTTTTTTTGAGTCCCACCCCCGCCTGAAGCGCGTGCCCGCCGAAGATACGGCTGGCAGCGTCCGCGAGATGATGGCGCGCGACGATAAATCCTTCGCGGCCATCGCGGGACGCCTTGCCGCCCAACATTACGGCGCGGTCATTCTGCGCGAGGGCATCCAGGACAACGCCGAAAACTTCACTCGCTTCGTGCTGCTTCTCCCGACAACCGAGGCCGCGCGTTTCCGGCAACCCGGCGCAAGCAAAGTTGCTTTGGCCATGCGCCTTGCCCACAAGCCCGGCGCGTTGCTCGCTTCCCTGGAACCCTTTGCGAAACACGGCGTCAATCTCCTGAAAATCGAGAGCCGCCCTATCCACGGCAAACCCTTCGAGTATCAGTTCTATCTGGACGTGGAAGCCGCTCGCCAGGATGCACTGGAAAGCGCCTTGAATGAAGTGCGCCAGGCCACCAGCGATTTGCGCGTTCTGGGCCGCTTCGCCCCCGCTCGCCGGTAATCTTTTCCCGCGGCTTCAGGCGCGCACGGAAGTTTTTTCTTCGCTGATTCTCTGCTACATTCGCTCCATGTTGACGGCCATCACCCGCGAGGTCAGTTCTTCTTTCCCGAATTGTCAGTTGAGTTTTATTCCTCGCCAGCCCATCGATCTGGCAAAGGCGCGCGCCCAGCACCACGCCTACCAGGAACTTCTACGCAAGCTGGGAGCTCGCGTGATTTCCTTGCCCGAGGAGCCGGCCCTTCCGGATTCCATGTTTGTGGAGGACCCTGCGGTCGTGCTCGATGAAATTGCGGTGATTTGTCCCCTGGGCACGGAGACGCGCCGGAAAGAAACAGCTTCGCTGGCAACTGCCCTGGCGAAATACCGCAAGCTGGCCTATGTGAAATTGCCGGGACTGTTGGAAGGCGGCGATGTCTTGCGGGTCGAAAAGAAAATATTCGTGGGCGTCACGCGGCGCAGCAATGCGGAGGGCATCCGGCAACTGGCGGTCATCGTCTCGCAGTTTGGCTACGATCTCACGGCCGTACCAGTCTCCGGCTGCCTGCACCTGAAATCCGCGGTTACTTACCTGGGCCGCAACACGTTACTTGGCAATCGCGCGTGGTTTCAATGGACGCGCCTGGCGGGATTTGACTGGATTGATGTAGACTCCGCCGAGCCACACGCCGCGAACGCGCTGGCCATCGCCGATTCCGTAGTTTTTCC
Source organism: uncultured Acidobacteriaceae bacterium (assembly GCA_964405585.1). Taxonomy (GTDB): domain Bacteria; phylum Acidobacteriota; class Terriglobia; order Acidiferrales; family UBA7541; genus Acidiferrum. Next base: position 4,551 of record CAYOOS010000130.1, read on the forward strand.
AACTTCGTTTCCCCGCACCAGGGAGCGCATCGAAGCAAAGGGGTTCCATGTGACACCGATCGAAATCAGTGAACTCCAGAAAGCGGAATCGGGATTGACGTGTTCCAGCCTGTTGTTCGATGCCCCGGAATAAGCGCGCGAACGACCCCGCAAAAGGGAATCGTCCGTGTGTGATTGGAAACACCAGTCTGCCAGCCCGCAAATTTCGGTTGGAATTCCCGGCTGGTATGCTACTCTATTGAGGATGTCGGCTAACCTCACGAAGCGAAGCTTCTCCCGGACCACGCGGTCGATCATTTCGACTACGACGATTACCATGATTATGTCCACTACCACCGCTTCAGGTGACGGGAGAAACGGCTAGCCGCCAGAAAGTTTCCAACCCACCGCCTGAAGCGAACCGGGCGGTGGGTTTTTTAGTTTCTACCCTCCCCCAGAGTCGCTTCCGCGGTACACAACCAAGGAGCATTTGCCATGTGCCCGGAACAGCAGGAAGCAGCCAGCGCAGCAGAAGTTCACTTAGCCTCGCGCCCAGCGTGGGATGACAGCGCCGCGACGGCGAAGCGTTCGTCAGCCCGTGGCATCGCCTTTAAGTTTGGCGGTTCCTCCTTGCTTGGCGCAGATCGCATGTTGCATGCCGCCGCGCTGGTGCGCGATGCGGCCGTGGCCACGCCGGTGACGGTGGTCGTATCCGCGATGAAAGGTGTTACGGACAAGCTTCTGGAAATCGCACGAAAGCTCGAGCGCAAAGAGTTCGCGAAGGCTCGCGAGACGGCGGAAAGTGTGCTCGCGCTCCATCTTGACGTGCTCGAGGGCCTGCAACTTCTGGAGCAGGACCACGCGCAGGTCCTGCACGAATTGAAACTTCTTGGCCGCGACTTGCTTCACGAAACGCCGCCGCGCGGGCCGGCCACAGTAGATCCGGCGCTCTACGACCGTCTGGCTTCCTTTGGCGAACGCTTCAGTGCACGGTTGTTTGCCGCGGCCCTGAACAAGCTCGGCAGCGTGGCTGTTCCCGTCACTTCCTCGGACTTTGTACTCACTTGCGATACGTTCCGGCACGCCATTCCTCATCTCGCTCACACTCGCGAGCGCGGCCGTGAAGTTCTTGTGCCCCTGCTACAGTCCGGCATCGTACCGGTGGTCACGGGTTTCATCGGCGCGACCCGCGATGGCCGTATCACCACGCTGGGACGCAACAGCTCCGATTTTTCCGGCGCCCTTGTCGCCCACGTCGTGGACGCAAAAGAACTGGTCATCTGGACCGATGTGGACGGCGTCTTCACCGCTTGCCCGCGCGAGACCACGGAAGCTAGACTCCTCCACGAATTGAGCTACGATGAAGCGCACGCATTGGCCGCGAGCGGCGCAAAGGTGCTTCATCCGCGGGTCTTGCCACTCGCGGCAGAGCACGAAATGATCGTGTGGGTCAGGAATACTTTCAAGCCGCACCTGCGCGGAACGCGCATTGGGCCGGCGCAAAATGGGGGTGCAGCATGAACGCTATGACCAACGAGAAAAAATGGCGCGCGGGCGTCCTGGGTGCTACGGGAATGGTGGGGCAGCGCCTGGTGAAATTGCTCGCGGATCACCCGTGGTTCACTTTGACGGAAGTTGCGGCATCGGAACGCTCCAGCGGTAAACGCTACGCCGAAGCGGTGCGCTGGCACCTCGAAGGCCCTGTGCCCGAAGTGGCGCGCGGCCTCGTCGTGAAGGAACTCGAACCCAACCTGGATTGCGATTTCCTTTTTTCGGCGCTCGATTCTTCCGTAGCTGGTCCGGCGGAAGAAGACTATGCGCGCCGCGGCTATCCCGTCGTCAGCAATTCGCGAAATCACCGCCAAGACCCGGACGTTCCGCTGCTTATTCCCGAAGTCAACGCTGCGCATTTGAATGCCATCCCCGTGCAACAAAAGAACCGTGGTTACGACTCAGGGTTCATTGTCACGAATCCCAATTGTTCCACAGCGGGCTTAGTCGTTGTGCTGAAGCCTCTGGCAGATGCCTTCGGACTTGAGAAGGTCTTCGTGGTGACGCTGCAAGCTATCTCCGGCGCGGGCTATCCTGGCGTGCCTGCGTTGGACATTCAGGGGAACGTTGTTCCGTTCATCAGTGGCGAAGAAGAAAAAATGGAAGCGGAGCCGCAGAAGTTGCTCGGCAAATGGGATGGCAACCGCTTCATCGGCGCGGGAATCGGCATCAGCGCTCACTGCAACCGCGTCCCGGTTGTGGATGGCCACCTGGAATGCGTTTCTCTGCGGTTAAAGAAGACGGCGACGCTTGATGAAGTCCGCGAAACACTGCGCGAATACCAGGTTTCGGACGAGTTGGCCTCTCTGCCCACCGCGTTGAAACATCCCGTGGTCGTGCTGGACGAACCCGATCGCCCGCAGCCTCGCAAGGATGCCAACATCGGCCACGGCATGGCCGCCGTTGTCGGGCGCATTCGGGAATGTCCGCTGCTCGACGTGAAGCTCACGTTGCTCTCACACAACCTCGTTCGTGGCGCGGCCGGCGCAGCCTTGCTGAACGCCGAACTCCTGGCTGCGCAAGGCTTCCTGAAATCGCGCAGCGCCTCGCGCGATCAGAACGCAGAGCCGGTCTCCCGCTGAGAATTAACCGTAGGGGCGCAGCACTGCTGCGCCCCCGTTAGCAGGACCAACAACGATTCAGCGCTCTGATTGCAAAAAAAACTAAGAAGTGCTCTCAAGCTGCATAAATCTCGCTAACCGGGGTCCAGCAATGCTGGACCCCTACACAATCCGAATGGCCGTCCGCCCTGTTTTTTCGGAAATTATTTACGGAGCGAAGTAATACCGCACCACTTGATAGAAAACCGGCGCGGCGAAGCACAGCGAATCAATGCGGTCCAGAATCCCTCCGCGCCTTTCGATCACCACGCCGAAATCCTTGATTCCGATGTCGCGTTTGATCGCGCTCATCACCAGGCTCCCGCAAAATCCGAATACGCAGATCGTGAACGAAATTCCCGCGGATTGCAGCGGGGTGAACGGCGTGGCCCACCACAGCGCCGTGCCCAGCGCCGTCGCGCTCAGCACTCCTCCCAACGAGCCCTCCCACGTTTTGTTGGGGCTCACGCGCCAGGCGATTTTATTTTTTCCGATCAGTTTGTCCCACACGAACTGCAGCACACCGCTCATCTGATCCACGATCACCAGGTACAGCAGCAGCCGCGCATCCTGCCCTTCGTATCCCGGGATCTTCAGCAGCAGCAATGCCGGCGCGTAGCTCAGGCAGTACGCGCATACCATGATGCCGAATTGGATCTTCGCGGAACGCTCCAGAAAGCTTGCCGTGTCTCCCGCGATTGCGATGCTGGTGGGAACAAAGACAACCGCGAGCACCGGAATCATCAGGGCGAAAAAGCCGTACCACTGGAAGCCGATCAGACAATACTGCAGCGGCATGATCACGAAAAAACTCCAGAAGAGCGTGCGGTGATCCCCGCGCCGCGTGGGCACCAGCGTCATGTACTCGCGCAGCGCCAAAAACGAAATGATGCCGAACAGAACCAGAGCGCCAACGCGGCCCAGCAGGATGGCCGCCGTAAAAATCGCGCACATCTTCCACCAGGCGCGAATGCGTGCGTTTACGTTATCAATTGTTGCGCGGCTGGCCTCGCCCTTGCGGCGGCGCTTCATCCAGCGGCCGATTAAGGTGGCGACATAAAGCAGGACCACCACATCGCCAAACAGCCACAGCAGCTTCACATCATGAAACGCTTGCGGCATCAGGCGTTTCCAATCCGCCGCAAGCTGCTGACGGCTTCGCGCGCGCGTTCCAGAAACGCTTCCTTCTCTTCGCCCGGCTCCACCTGGATGGGTTTGCCAAAGGTCAAAAGGCTCAGCATGGGCACGGGCAAAACCTCTCCCTTCGGCAAAATGCGGTTCATATTCTCAAGATAGGCGGGAACGAGTTCCACGTCCGGGCGCCGCAACGCAAGATAATAGAGCCCCGCGCGGAACTCACCAACTTTTTCGCCGTTGCCTCTCGTTCCCTCCGGGAAAAGAATCAGCGAGTACTCCGTACCCAGAGCCGCGGCCATTTGTTCGATCAATGCGCGCGCGGCAAATCGCGCTTCTTCGGGAGTTTTCGTCTGGGCCATCGCGCCCCGTTGCACCAGCACGGCGTTGAACACATTCACCACCACATAACGACGCAGTGCCGAGCTTTCCCAATAGTCCTGCGCGGCCACGGGCCGTGTGTGCGCTCGCAAGTCCGAAGGCAGCGCGGACCACAGCACCACAAAATCCAAATGACTGGTATGATTCGCGAAATAGATGCGCTGCTTCTCGTCGGGCTCGCAACCCGCCCACTGCACCTGCACCCCGGAGATTCCTCGGGCAACCGCCGCCAGAAGACTTGCAATCGGATGGACTCCGCCATTCATCAGGACGTACGACCTCGCGGTTCCCGCGGCGCGCTAAGCGGGCGCGGCACACTCTGGAATTGAAGCTTGATTCCGTGGATGCTCGGCATGGGACTTGCTCCCATCCTACTCGCTAGGAGACCCGAAAGCACAGAATCGCCGCGGAAAATCGCGAGCGTGCAATTTGTCTCGGCGCCTCACGTAACGATTGTGGTCTCCAGTTCGCGTCCCTGCGCATATTCCTGCAGCAATGTTGTCATGCGCTGGCACCAGCGCTCCAGCCCTTCGCTGCCGCCAAATCCCACAAAAATCGCAGCGATTTGTTTCGTTGCCGGCGTAACCATGGTGCGCTCGGAATCGCTGGTAGGACTTCCGTGCGGCCCCAGCGTGTCGCAAAACACAGGCAGTCCTTCCAGATTCAAGTCGTACTTCCCAATGCCTTTGTAAGTTTCCCCCGCGCGGCCCGCGCGAAATAAAACATCGCCTTGCACGTTCGCCAGGTCGTAGAGACCTACAGGCAACCGGCTCTCCACCGACGTCAGATTGATAACGTCCACCACCGCGCCGATCTGCGGAAAGCTTTTCCCGCTCAAGATACGCCGAAGCAGCGCTTCCGCCGAACCACGGTAGCGCGCCGGATCTTTACCCAGCGCTTTATATCCCGCCCGAGTCGCGGAAACCTGCGGCCCTTCCAGCACAGCGCGCGGCTCCGGCAATCCAAGAATTTTCGCTTCGCACGCTTTCATTTCCGCAAGCAACACCGCCGGTGTTTCCACCGCTTCCACGTTGCCCGTGACACACCCCAGCGCCACGCGTGGACACTTCGTCTTCAACTCAGGATCAATCGTCACGCTAATCATGTTGCT
>CAYOOS010000131.1:0-9796 GCA_964405585.1 uncultured Acidobacteriaceae bacterium
ACCTGCCTGCGCAATGAACACCGCCATATCAGGCGAGGTCATGCGGATCCAGGTACCAGGTAAGGCCGAATCACGCGCAACGTTTCAAATCGCAGATAGGCCTGGTAGGTGTGCGCCGCCTGGCGTGCCGCGATTTCCTGCGGATTCAATTCAACGCCGGAAAGGATGAAGACCGTGCCAATTAAAGCCGCCGTGATCGCGCCCAGAGGATTGAAGGCCTGCGAAAAATTCAATCGGCGCTCGGAACTGTCGGGATCGCCAAGTTGCGCAATAAAGGGATTGGAAGCCGTCTCCAGAAAGGATAGCCCGCTCGCGATGACAAAAAGCGCGAATAGAAAGAAGCCGTAACTGCTCTGCAGCGCAGCCGGCCAGAACAGGAAACATCCCGCGGCGAGAAGCAATAAGCCCAATACGAAACCCGCCTTGTAGCTCCAACGCTTCATCATCAGCGCCGCGGGAATCGCTAGAAGAAAATAGCCCATGTAGAAGGCAGACTGGATAAGACCGGCCTGAAAACGTGAAATCTCGAACGATTTCATAAACTGCTTGATAAGGACGTCGTTCATGCTGCTGGGAATTCCCCAAAGGAAAAACAGCACGGTGACAAGAATGAAAGGAACGATCTGCCCTGCGGGGAACAGCTTATGACTGGGAGATGGCGTCGCCGCGCCCGGAACATTCTCAATTTTGGGATTCACTCGTCCGTCCTTTCCTGATGAACGTGACCGTCTCGGGTGGCCCGCGATGCTTATCTTTTCCCGTAGAGCGGGCCGAAGTTCGCGCAAGCCCGGTAATCTCCGCCTTCAGGATCGTGCGTGCCGAATCCCGTCCAGGTGCTCGGCCGGAAAATTCTCTCTTCCGCCACGTTGTGCATGCACACCGGTATCCGCAGCATGGACGCAAGTGTAATCAGCTTGTCGCCGATGTGTCCATAACTGATGGCTCCGTGATTCGCGCCCCAGTTGTTCATCACCGAGTACACATCGCGGAACGGGCCTTTCTCCGTGAGGATAGGCGCAAACCATGTCGTCGGCCAGGTGGGATTCGTGCGCAGATCCAGAACCTTGTGCACGTCCTCAGGTATGTCCACCGCGTACCCTTCCGCCAGTTGCAGCACCGGCCCCAAACCTGCCATCAAATTGATGCGCGACATCGTCACCGGCATCTCACCCTTAGTCAGGAATTGCGAAGAATAGCCTCCTCCTCGGAAGTATTCCAGCATCGCCGGACACCACCGCGTCGCCCCCAGGCATCGCTCAACCTCTTCCGCCGAAATCTCCCAATAGGGCTTCATCGTCGGTCTTCCGTCTTCCGTCATTTCTCCCGTCGCATCCAGCGTGGCTGCGCCAGAATTAATCAGATGCAAAATGCCCTCGCTCGCCCTTCCGCGCAGCGCCTTCCCCGTCACTCGCTTCACCGATTCCGGGCTCCAGAACGTGCGCACATCGGCAAATATCTGCGCCGTGTCCGTCAGCAAATGTCCGAATAGCATCGTCGCGCCATTCAGCGAATCATTCTCCGTCGCAAAGGTAAAAGGCTCACGAATTCCGTTCCAATCGAACGATGAAGTGAGGATCGCTTCCATGAAATCGCCATTCGGGAAATGATCCGTCCACTGCCGCTGACCCTGGAATCCCGCCACCAGCGCATTCCGGCCCATTGCCTCTTCACCGAAACCGAGTTCCGCCAACCGGGGATTCCCAATCATCAGGTCTCGCCCGATCAACGTCATCTTGACCACCGTCTCCCAGTCCGCATCTTTCTTTGCTCGCGTCGTTTGCAACTTCTTCGGATTCATGTCCGCGCCTTCTTTGCACTTCTCCTTCGTCCAGCGCAACGCCCGTTTAAACTCCTCGGGATCAAAAATTCCCTCTTCGATGCGGCGTGCGAATTCAGACATGTCCACAAACTCGGTGCGGATGCCGAGGTAATTTTGGAAGAAGCTTGGGTCGACCATGGAACCCGCGATGCCCATGGATACTGCTCCCAGCGACGCATACGACTTGCCTTTCATCTCCGCGACCGCCAGCCCCGCCTTCGCGAATTGCAGCAGTTTCCCCTGCACATCTTTCGGAATCGAGCTGTCCGTCGAGTCCTGGACGTCGTGCCCATAAATGCCAATCGCAGGCAAGCCTTTCTGATTGTGTCCCGCAAGCACTGCGGCAAGGTACACCGCGCCCGGTCGCTCCGTGCCGTTGAATCCCCAAACAGCTTTAGGAACGAGCGGATCCATGTCCATCGTCTCGGACCCGTAGCACCAGCAAGGGCTGATCGTCAGCGATACGCCCACACCCGCGTGCGCAAATTTGTCCGCGCACTCAGCGGCCTCCGCCACTCCTCCGATGCACGTGTCGGCGATCACGCATTCCACAGGCATGCCGTTGGGATGACGCAGATTCTTCTCCAGGAAATCAGCGGCAGCCTTGGCCATGCCCATCGTCTGCCCTTCCAGCGATTCGCGAACGCCATTTCTGCGTCCATCAATCGCCGGACGGATTCCGATTTTGGGTAATGCCCCGCGCAACCGTTTCTGTGGTTCGATTTTCTTTGCGTTGCGAACGTTGGCCATGATGATCTCTCCTGTTAAGGCAATCGTTTCTTCTTGGGACTGCTATGTGTTTCAAGGAAACCTGTTCGACCTTGTGGATGAAGGTGTAATGCCTGAGGAGCGACTGGGGAAGTTGGCGCACTGCCGGCTCATCGAGAGGAAGCGCTCTCTCTTGAGCCTCTGGAACGATCCACACTTCTCCGGGTCTCGGCAAAATGTCAGTCACGAACCGTCTGCACCACCTAATATAGACCCGCCCCCTGCGGCGTAACAACTCGTTTGCAGCCACGCAATCTTAGCCTTGCCTTGGAGTGAGCCGCGCCTCGGATTGGGTTTTCATGGGGCAAAGCGAAAGGCTTGCCAGATTAATCCCGAAGCTTGCTGCGAAACACCAAATGTTTAACCGATTTGACCCTCGCCCCGTGCTTACGGCATCATGGAAATGGCGTCCTTGCAACATTTCCGGGGTCGTCTAATTGGTAGGACACCAGCCTTTGGAGCTGGCTATCCTGGTTCGAGTCCAGGCCCCGGAGCCATCTCCCTTGTAGCGCACCCCTAACCTGTAGCGCAGGGAGAGTCCGCGAGCCCTGCGGTTTTTCTCTTGGGGTTTCCCGCTTTTCGAGTTTCGTATCTCGATTTTCGCCGCTGCATCCTACCCGTGCTGCCCCAGCAACTCTCCCACCGCGCGAAACGCCTGATCAATCGCCACATCCGTGTACGCGCTTGCCCCCGCATCCGAATTCGCAATCGCAATCCGTCCAAACGGTTTTCTCCCCAGCACCCAAGGCTCCTCGCCTTCTTTCCACTTCGGGTCAAACAAGGCATTCGGCGTGAACGCATACCCATGCGCCCAGCGATTCACGGTAATCCCCTGAATATCGTTCGCCGCATCGAATCCCGCGCCGCCCAGCATCCGCGTCAACTGCTCCCGAATGTTCCGCTCGAACTTCGTGAACGGCGTCTGCAGCAACTCCGTCCGCCCTGCGCGATTCTGATCCCTCATAGGCAACCCCGGCTTGCATGGAGTCCTCAGCATGAACAGCACTGCCGGTTCCCCCGGCTTGCTCGGAAATTCGTATTTGCCCAGGCTCACCGGAAAATCCAGCGCCACATACGTGTGATAGCTCGCCGGAGCCACAATCTGGTGCACGCCCAGCTTCGCGAACGGCATCCAATTCCGCAGCGCCACGTGCGTATACACCAGCGGCGCTTTCACCAGATATGCCAGCGCCAACTTCTGCGCCTCCGGCAATTCCGGGCAAACGTACGGAATCATCCCGTTGTAGCACGCCAGCACGCAGTACTTCCCTTTCACCGTGTACCGTTTGCCGCCGCGGACGTAGGAAACTTCCACTTCCTTCGCCGCATCTTTCGCGCCGGAATGTTGCGCGCTCACCACCGTGCTGTTCAGCCGTACCCGCACCGCGTTCTGTCCGCGGTCCAGCTTGCTGTAGTCCGCCTTGGCCGTCACCACATCTTCCATCGTGCTCCCCGGCATCGCTTCCGGAATCAGCGAGCGTACCAACAGCCGCGCCACCGAAGCATTGCCGTCAGGAAAATGGAAAATGTACGGCTCTTCCTTCTCGTGCTCCGGAAATCCCAACCCATCAAATCCCGGGTAAGTAAACGACTGGTAGTCGTCCCCCGCTTCATAGCAAGCAAACGCAGGAACGGCCTCAATCCCCACGCAAAATAAATCATGCGAGAACGTCTGGAAGAACGGAAGCGCCGCCGGAATCAGCTTGCAATATTTCGTCAGGTATTCCGCGTAGCTGATCTTTGCCAGCTTGGCGATTTTCTGCTCGCGGCTCAACCCCGGCAGGTAATCCACGTTCTCCGTGTACACACGCGCGATGTCCTTCCGCACAGCCTCCGATAGTGGTGTCTTCGCCAGGAATTCCGGCCAAGGCGTGGTATTCATTCCCGTAACCAGCCGGTCTTCGCCAAAAGTTTCTTTATCGAAAAACGCCGCCGTGCCCAGCTTCGTATAAAGTTTCGTGTCGTAAGCCTTGAAAAACTTCTGCGTCTCGATTCCCAACTCCTTCAACAACCCCGCAGCTTCCGCGCTGTACTTTCCCGGGCTCTCGATGGATTGCGTTCCCCCGTAACTCAGCACCATCCGTCCGCCCGCCTGAAACTCATTGCGTTTCGCGTGCCCGCCGAAGTCGTCATGGTTGTCGAGGATCAGGATTTTCGTATTCTTGCCGACCTTCTGTCGGAACCGGTAAGCCGCCGCCAACCCGCTGATCCCTCCACCAACCACAACCAGGTCGTACGTTTCACCGGTATTTTCCGCATCGCCCAAACCGTCCGCACTTTCTCCATCCCGCAAGCGATGTGCGATGCTGAACGATCCATCATGGTTCCCGCGTATCCCCTGCCTCGCCGGAGGATAGTAGTCCGCCGCCTTTTCCGGCGCGTATTCATCCAACACGCCAGCCGCCAGCAATTGCTCCGCGCCAAACGTGCCGCCCACCAGCGTCGCTCCCGCCCCAATAGCCACGCCATTCAGAAAATCACGTCGCGTAATCTCACGCCTCATTCCCAGCTCTTTATCTCTCGTTTCGTCGCTCATCATCCGTCCTCACGCTATTCCAAGCGCCGTAGTATACCCCGCCACCCAAACGCTTTCCCATTCGCAGCAGGCCTTGCTTGTGGGCCACTTCTCCGGTTCGCTGATAAATCGGGAGCGACGACCAGCTTCAGGAGAATGGGGATGGAATTGCCGCGGCTTTTTCGCTAATGTTGCGTGGAAGGGGAAAATGCCTGGAATAATTCCTCAGAAGTGGAGCGCCCGAGAGGTTGATATTGTTGCTGGCTCTGGGATGCTGTGTGTAACGATCCATCCCAGACGAGATTACTTGGTTGGACTCGCAGCCATGGCTTGGGACGCTATTTTCCTCGTCATTCTCTATCAACTCTGGTCTCGCATTCCGCTCTCCTTCCGTCTGTTCTGGATAGCCATTCTGTTTGCTACGTCAATGAGTTTTGTTTATGAATTCGTCGTCGAGGAAATTCTGGAATTTGATTCCCAAAAACTAAGCGTTCGCAAGGGAACCCATGGATGGGAGCGGATGCGCGAATACCCCATCGACGCGTGCAGTGACTTGGGGTGGAAGCAAGGCCGAAGAGGCAGTCCCTATTTAGCGTGCAGCGTGGGTAATAGCTCGATTAGATTTGGAAAAGGACTTTCGGAAGCGGTTGCTAACGAGATTTTGACAGCTCTTCAGCGGGCTTTGCCCGCTGTTGCTCAAAAAGTATGCTCCTATCCTGGAAGCAAGGAACACTTCATCACTCTTGGGCTCAACAAGTAGTAAGCATCAACCAATTTTACTCTGTGCCTGGTAATCGCCGTTGCCGGAAACATGTGTATAAGAAGCAAGCTGTCCTGTGGGGTGAAATCAAACGATTCGTTTCTCTCGCGTCAATCAGGCAACGAAGATGCCGCCAAATTACTCTTCGGGGGAATGCCCCGGCTTGTGACAAGGTAAACTGCAAAGCTCCCCAGCCAATGACCGCCTTCGTAGTGTTTTCCCGTAACCGCTACAAGCCCGGCACGTCTGTGCTCCTTGGCAGCCGCCAGAATCGCCGGCAGGCGTTTATCGGTTTTGGGAAGGCTGGCAGCGATTCCTTCCAACATCCATGCGCGACTAAGGTTGAGCCCATCCAGATGCGCCAACTTCGGGTCACTCGGATCGGGCGACACCACGGGCTGTAACCAACCGGCATTTTCCACGTCGGAAATCTGCGGCAGAAAACTTCGCAACCAGCCGGCAAACTCGCCGCTCGGCAGCACGCGCCGCATCACATCTGCTTCCCCGAGGCATGGCGAAAGAAAATCTTCGCCGGAGGGCTCGTACGCCAATGGACATTGTTTGTCGGCGAGGTAGAACTGCCGGGCTTTCGATTCCAGGAGGCCGGCAAATTTCGCATCCCCGGTGGCGCGCGCATAGTCGAGCATTAAGCCCAGTGCAAAAGCGGTCTGCGCATGCTCTCCGATTCGCACTGGATAGGAGAGCTTGGGCAGCCAGTCATTCAGCCGTCCAAGGGCAGCCTCTTCCAGCGGACGCAAGTTTGCCGCGAGATCATGTGCCTCAGGATCGTCCCACTCGTGCAGTTCCGTAACCAGTTGAAGCAGCCATGCGAGTCCATAGGGACGCTCAAAACTGGCGCGCCCCTCACCGTGCACGTAAGCGGCTTCTTGTGCAATATTGTCTGCGGTCAGGCTTTGGCGCAAAGCTTCGCGTGCCGACGACGCGAAGCTAGCATTGGGGAAGGTCCTGACTAACCGTGCCAGCAACCAGTGTCCGTGCACCGAAGAGTGCCAATCGTAGCAGCCGTAGAACGCCGGCGTCAGCTTTCGCGGCGGAGCTACATCCGCATCGCTGTTCAAACTGTGGGTGAGTTTGTTCGGATACTCCTTGTGGACGCACGCGAGCGCAAGATTGGCAAACCGCTCAGCCGCGTTGATGTCGAACGTGGGAGAGGGCGTGGTGTTTTGTCCACTCATCGGGATACTGGCCAAAAACAAAAAAACAGCGCAGGTTATGTATCTCATTGGAGACCTACTCTACACAAAAATGTCTGGAGCTGTCAGCCGCCGCACGGCGCGCCACCGAACATCGCAGCTCGCGCCAAGTGGCCTTGACGTCAGGTGGTTATCAATCGACAGGAGTCAGACTCTTCACCCATAGGTACATCGGTCTCTCGCAGATCGGTTTCAGGGATCGTCGCTACGGGGCGCACCTCAGCAACTGGCTCAGGTGCAGTGGGCGCTGGCGGCTCTGGGAGAGCCGGCCTTCTTTCGTTGATGAGGGGCGTGAGCCAAGGACTCTCAAGCGCGGCCAACGCAAGCTCTTCTTCAAGGCCGTTGTAGAGCGAATCAGCCAACTCCTCTCGTGCTCTGTCCACGTAGCTTTCCCCATGCTTTTTTCGGAGTGCTTCAAAGAGGGACCGCGTAGTTGCGGCGCCCACCTTTGCTTCGATAAGCTTTCGCGGTTTGCCGGATTTGTAGATCCTGAGCGCGTTGCGGAACGTGGGCAGCGAATCACCTTGATGCTCATCGAGGCTTTCCGCAAGCGCCTGCACAAACTGCATTTGAAAATTGGACCGATCTTTGAGGTTTTGCTCGAGTTCCGCGAACTGTGCTGTCTGTGTTTCTTTCAGCTTCTTCACATCAGCCGCATTGGATTCCCATAGTTTCTGCACTTCCTTGGCTAAAGCCCGTGCGTATTCGTTGCGCATTTGCACCGTGGCTCCGGCCGTGGCAGTTTTTGTCTGTTCGTCGATCGTTTTCAGGCTGAACCTGGCAACAAGCACAAACACACCTGTCAGGATCAGTCCCATCATTCCCAGCGTCCACAATTGTGTGTTTAGGACTTTTTGGTAGTAAGCCTCGTACTGCTTCTGCGTGCGCAAGATGTAGTCCTTTTCCATCTCTGCGTTGCTTGCGGCCTTTTCGGCGGCGTCGGCGCGCTCCTCGAGTTTCTTGAGGCGGTCTTCCGGGGTGCCGTGCGAGGCTTTTTGTGGCTGCTCAGCTCGAAGGACGGGGCTGAACAAAGCGAGAGTCACACCCAGAACCAGGATGCGTCGACGTATGGTAATCACGGGTCTCACTCCTGGCTGGGTCTCTCAATCTAGTTGCTGGGGGATATGGTGTCACCGTTCGACCGGGCAGTCGTGCCCGAAGGGATACCGGCCGGAAGGGCTAGGCCACTCGACCGGCGATGGCGTAGAGTTCTTTAGGAAAAAGGGAAGCAGAGAACTGCGCCGCCCTGCCCAGAAGAAGATAAATTCTTCGTGCAGCAAGGGAGAATTTCCCCGTTCTAGTACTAAGTCTAGATACTCACATATCTCCTGACTTCATGATCAGGCAAGGGTTAGCCGCTTTCCACTGGCACTCGCTTGGTCGCCTAATTGCTTCCTGTTCTGCCGCGTCTGTCTCAATTCTGCGCGGCAGAGAATCCTGCCCGAGCACCCCAGCTGCTCCCCGGCGCCTGATTGTTTTGCAGTGATCCGAATTTCTTAGGTGTGAAGAAAAGTTTAGGGGGAGAACTGGATATGGAGCCTTACGAGGAACAAAACCTGCACGAAAGTAACGAGAATAACGAGCACAAGCCGTCCGATCTGCCAACCACCGCGAACCACTGGCTCGTCGTCGCTCTTATCATCCTGCTGGCTGTCGCCGGGTACGCGGTGACTTATGGCGCCCGTCAGCACAGCCTCGCGGATCAGATGAAGCAGCAAGCTGTTGCAACCACCGCCTCAATGAACCAGATGCAGGCGCAGGTCGATACTCTCACAGCCAAGCTGAATGGAATGTCCTCGCCGCAACCTCCGGCCGCCTCACCGGCACCGACAAGCACTTCCGCTGTAACCCCCGAAGAGGACACCACGGCGCCAACTCCTGCCCCGGTTACCGCCGCTGCCTCTCCTGCGGTCGTCCCCGCCCCGAAGCCCGCGCCAGCAAAGAAACGTACCGCGGCCAAGCGCCGCGCGGCTCCCGTGGACAAACGCTATACGGAACTCAAATCGCAATTGGACGAGCAGGAAAAACAGTTGAAGGACACGCAAGATGCGGTGGCCAAAAATCGCGCCGACATGGAAGGCACCATCAGCTCTGCTCGCGACGAACTCAACGGTTCAATCGCCAAGTCCCACGACGAACTCGTAGCCCTTGAGAAGCGCGGGGAGCGCAGCTACTTCGAGTTCGATCTCTCCAAGTCCAAACAGTTTCAGCGCGTCGGGCCGCTCACCATCTCGCTTCGCAAAGCCGACACCAAGCACAAGAGCTACGACTTGGCCATGATCGTAGACGACAACGAGCTCAACAAAAAGAAAGTCAATCTCTACGAGCCCATCTGGATTCACACCGAAACCGGCGCGCAGCCGATTCAAGTGGTTGTGAATCGCATTGAAAAGGACCTCGTCCACGGCTATATCAGCGCGCCAAAATATAAACAATCCGAACTCGCGGCCCTGAGCTCATCCGCTGCGCCCACCGATTCTGGCCATACCGAGTCGGCTTCGCAGCCGCCGCAGCAATAAATAATTTCCCTCACAGGTTCGCCAGCGGGGCGCCTTCGCCGGTGCCCTGTTCTTTTGTTTTCGGCACAATCCTCTCGCGTTCTTTTCTGACGGCTCTTTTGCTACGACTTTTGGCCCTGCGATGTTACCCTCATTGCCTTGCATGGAGGGACGCGCGGCAATGCCTGAACTCGTCGCAGGGCAACAACCCGAAAGAGAAAC
>CAYOOS010000132.1:0-6264 GCA_964405585.1 uncultured Acidobacteriaceae bacterium
CAGCAACTTTTTGCGCCCATAACGGTCGCCGAGTGGGCCAGCGAGCAAAGCTCCTGCCAGGCATCCCCATAACAAGCTGCTGGCGGCAAATTCGGTCTGTCCCTCGGAAAGCTGGAACGCGGCCCGCAGAAATACAAGCGCGCCGTTAATGACTGCGGTGTCGTAGCCGAAGAGGAGCCCGGCGGCTCCGGCAACCGCAACAATGAGATAGATCGAACGGGAAGAGGCTTGGTGGTCGGAGGTGTTCAAGGAGAATCAATCCTTCCAGAGGAGCAAAAATGCGCGGCAAACACTCACTTTCTCATAAAAGAACTTGCGTCTGCTCATTTATTGCGGGAACAGTCGCGATTTGTTGCGATTCTTCCCCCTGTCCGCTACTCTGGTCGCATTATGGGAGCAACACAGGATCCACAATCAGAACGCGAGTTGCTTACAACGCGCGTGGATTGGGAGACTGGCATACTCAGTGGCAGCGGAATCGAGCAATCCACCAAGCTTCTCGGTCAACTGGCCGGAATTTTCCAGGACGCTACGAGCTGGTCAAAGATGGATCCAGCCACTCCAGTCTACCGGGTGCAATACTGGAAGCCGGTGCCAGATGGCACTTCTGGAGGGTTATTCTGGGGAAACTCAGAAGTTCTTCCGGGCAAAGTCGGCAACGAATACTTCATGACCAAGGGACACCTCCATGCACAGCTCGATCGTGCCGAGTATTACGCGACTGTCTGCGGTGAAGGCTTTCTGCTGCTGATGGATCTGCGACGCAAAACCACTTGCCTCGAGATGAGGCCGGGAAGCGTGCACTACATTCCCGGCGCAACCGTGCATCGCGTCGTGAATAGTGGGAAGGCTCCGCTTCGCTTCCTTGCCTGCTGGTGCAGCGACGCAGGCTACAACTACAAACCCGTCGAGGAGTACGGGTTCAGCGTTCGCATTTTCGAAGTGGACGGCAAGCCAGCCATCGTTCCCCAGTTATGAGCGCGCTTGCCATTGCGGCAGACTTGGGTGGATCTCATCTCACGTGTGCCTTGCTTCGCGAGCGCGAGATTATTGCCAGCCGTTCGATCGAAACCACCAACGAGCCTTTCAGCGGCGTGTTGAAACGCCTGGAAGCTGAAATTCAAACGTTGCTCGTGTCTGCTCAAGCTACTTCGGAAGACTGTCTCGGACTGGCAATGGGTTTTTGTGGGATCGTCGATCCAGACAACGATACCGTGATTGCGACCAATGGAAAGTTCGCGGGTGCCGAGGGATTTGATTTTCGCGGGTGGGCGCGTCGCGCTCTCGGCCTGCGCTTACGCATGGAAAATGACGCGCGGTTGGCGCTGCTCGGCGAGCATTTCCATGGTGCGGCCCGGAATTACAGCGATGTCGTGATGATCACACTTGGCACCGGAATCGGCGGCGTGGCCATGCTTGATGGCAAGCTGTTGCGCAGCCGTAATGGACGGGCCGGGGTCATCGGCGGACATCTTCCAGTCGTTATGAATGGGCGGCGTTGCACTTGCGGCAATCTGGGATGCGCGGAGGCCGAGGCATCTACCTGGTCTCTGCCAATGATTTGCCGGGAATGGCCTGGCTTTGCGGAAAGCTCACTCGCGCGGGTAACGCCTTTGGATTTTCAAAACCTGTTTGTAACCGCGGATGCTGGTGATCCTGTTGCGAGGCAAGTGTTAGATCATTGCCTGCAAGTGTGGTCCACGCTCACCGTGTCGCTAATCCACGCTTACGGTCCGCAGGTGGTGGTCTTCGGCGGCCAAGTGCTTCGGCGCGCCCCCGAGATCCTGCCACGCATCCGGGAGCATGTGGAAAGATACGCGTGGATTCCAAAAGGGTCCGTGGTTATCGTCGAAGCGGAGCTTTCGTCAAACGCGGCGCTATACGGGGCGCTCCCCCTGCTGAGCGAACCTGGGCAAAGATGAAGACAAATTACGATAAATTTCCAGTCGTGCCCATCTCGGGCCGGGAGGACGACTGCGCGGCCGGGTGGGCGGAGATTGTTGCGAAACTTCAGCCGGTTCTGCAGGCACGCGCCCGCTGCGTGCTCGTCATCGAATGCTATCCGGGCGTGGATGTTGAAGAAGTTCGGAGAGAACTGGTTGCTGCTTTAAACCCGCGAAAGTGCATTCTTGCGGAGGATGCGTTCAAAGGTCCCGCTGCGTTGGAACGACAGTTTGCAGCCTGCCTCGGTCGCGATCCCGTCTTCGGCAAAATGCAGCCCTGGAGCATCGCAGATTTCCTCTTGCCCGGACGTGAACGATCAGAGCCGCCTACTCCAGACGATGGACTGACCGTGGTGCTGGGCACGGGAGCAAGCGCGATCGCCAGACATTGGGACGTGCTCGTCTATGCGGACCTGGCGCGCTGGGAGATTCAGAGGAGGCAAAGAGCGCACCAGGTAGGAAATCTTGGAGCGCAGAATGACTCGGCTCCCGCCAGCCAGCTTTACAAACGTTCTTATTTCATTGACTGGCGAGTTGCCGATGCCATCCGCCGCGATATCTTCGAAAAAATTGACTTCCTTCTCGACACAAACATCCCGAATGATCCGCGCATGATCAGCGGTGACTTGTATCGTTCGGCACTGGAGAAGGTTTGCCAACAACCCTTTCGCGTTGTGCCGTTCTTTGATCCGGGCCCGTGGGGAGGAGAGTGGATGCGCACTCACTTCGACCTGCCCAAGGAGCCGCCCAACTTTGCGTGGTGCTTCGACTGTGTGCCGGAAGAGAATAGTCTGCGGCTGGGCTTCGGTGCTCGCTCGGTTGAGGTGCCCGCGCTCACACTGGTGCATCAGCATCCGCGCAAGTTACTTGGTGAGTCGATCTACAGCAGATTTGGCGCCGAGTTTCCCATCCGGTTCGACCTTCTCGATACCGTTGGCGGCGGCAATTTATCGCTGCAGGTGCACCCGCTGCTTGCGTACATTCGAGAGCAGTTTGGCATGCCCTATACGCAGGACGAAAGCTACTACCTTTTGGACGCCGAACCGGACGCAGCCGTCTATCTGGGGTTTCAAGCGAGCGCAGATCGGAAAGAGTTCGAGCGGGAGCTTCGACACGCGCAGGACGGCGGTGCGCTTTTCCCGGCAGAGCGCTACGTCAACAAGTGGCCAGTTCAAAAACACGCACATCTTTCGATTCCAGCCGGTACGATTCATTGTTCGGGCCGGAATTCCCTGGTACTCGAGATCAGCGCCACGCCGTACATCTTCACCTTCAAGCTTTGGGATTGGGATCGCCTGGATCTTTCAGGCAAGCCACGCCCGATTCATCTGGAACACGGGTTGGCCAACCTGCAGTGGAACCGAACAACGGAATGGGTTCGCGAAAATCTTCTTGATCTTAAGGTGCCTGTTGCAAATGGCCCGGGATGGAGGGAAGAGTCAACCGGCCTCCACGCCCTGGAATTCATTGAGACGCGACGGCATTGGTTTACGGCGCCGGTCGATCACGACACGCGGGGAACGCTTCATGTTTTGAATCTAGTGGAGGGAAAGGAAGCAATTGTCGAGAGTCCAACCGCTGCCTTCGATCCTTTTCACGTGCACTACGCCGAAACTTTCATCGTTCCGGCGGCTGTTGGCGCCTACCGCGTTCGGCCCGCCGGCGATGCTGTTTCGCCCCTAGCCACGATCAAAGCGTATGTGCGGGAGGAACGCCATGGAGTTTGATCCGGGATTTGCATTGAGGGCGAGGGAGGACAGCCTCGGTTTTGAATATGGCGAAGGAGTGTTTGGCCCCACGCCGGAGTTTCGCTCGCTCGATGCGATCCGCCCGAGCCTCAAGGATCCAAATTGTGATGGGCCCGATCCAGTCTATGGAATCGTGATGGACGTTGGCGAAGACGTGGACCGCGCGGATCTGGAGCGCCGTATGATGCTCTTTGGTGCAGTTGCCTACGCCGCGGGAAGGCTGGGCACTGAACCTGTACGCAGCCAGGGGCATGTGCACCATGTATCTCCTCACTGCGGCTGGTCAACGCCTGAATTGTTCGAGATATGGGACGGCCGGGCGATCATTTACATGCAGGAATCCACATCGGATGATCCCGGACGCTGCATCGCAATTTCTGCCGGGAGAGGCGAGGTAGTGGTTGTGCCTCCGGGTTGGGCTCATGCCGTGATCAATGCCGACCCGGGAAAATGCATGGTTTTTGGTGCGTGGTGCGATAGACAGTACGGTTTCGTCTATGACGGAGTCCGAGCGCATCACGGCCTCGCTCACTTTCCTGTCCTTGGGGAGCGCGACGAATTAACCTGGGAGGCGAATCCGCGTTACAGCAGAAGTGAGCTGCACCCACGCTCTGCGCGCGCCTATCCAGAGCTTGGAGTCACTCGGGGAGTGCCCATCTATCGCCGGTACAAGAACAACCCGGAGGCGTTGAACTGGGTCAGCGATCCGGGCCGCCTCGCAGGGCTATGGAAAAGCTTCGAACCGTAGTTGATCGCGCGTCCTTGCGGGATCAGACAGGAACCACCATGTTCCCTCGTTTAGCAGGTACCTTCGCTCAGGCGTTTCCGGTACGACATTTCATGCGCGCGTTTATCGTCTTGGCCTTGGCGTGGCCTTGTACAGCCCAGGCTCAGCGAGTGACGCTACCGCTCAACGGGTTGTGGGAAATTGCAGACAGCGTTTCGCCCGATGCGCAACCCACGGCTTACACGCACCATGTACCCGTGCCGGGCCTAGCGCACTCCGCAGCTCCGACGTTCAAAGATGTGGACGAATTTCAGAGCCGGGAACTCCTCTCGAACCTGATGGAGCAAGGCCGTTACAGCAAATCCGACTACGAGAAACTGGGAAATGCCCCAGGCATCTCTCATCAGGAGCGCAACTACTTCTGGTATCACCGCACCTTTCACGCACCGCCGACCCATTCCGTCGCACTGCTGAAAATCAGCAAGGCGCAATTTGGAATCGCCGTCTATCTGAACGGGCAAAAGTTGGGTGAGCACTTGCCCTGTTTTACGGCCGCCTATTTTGACGCCAGCAAAGCGATCCGCTGGAACGGCGAAAACGAGCTGACGATTCGCGTCGGAGCTCATCCCGGCGTATTGCCGGCGAATGTCTCCTCCGGAACAGACTTCGAGAAGAACCGCTGGACACCCGGAATCTACGACGATGTCTCCCTGATGGCATTTGATGGCGCAGGCATTACGAATGTGCAAACCGCGCCAAGAATTGAAGTTTCTGAAGTCCTGGTGCAAACGGAGTTGCGCAACTTCTCTGCGGATCCTGAAAGTACGGTGCTCCAACAACATGTGACTGAGTGGAAGACGGGACGTGCCGTTGGTTCTTCGCCAGCAATTACCGTCACACTCGCTCCCGGCGAAACCAGGCTGTTCCAGCAAACTGTCACCATCCCCGGCCAGCATCTTTGGACACCCGAGGATCCGTTCCTCTACCGTGTGGAGACTCATACTTCAGGCGACTCCGCGACAACTCGATTTGGCATGCGCGACTTTCATTTCGATACCGTGACGCAGCGGGCCTATCTGAACGGCAAGCCCTACTTTCTTCGCGGCTCAAACATCACACTCCACCGGTTTTTTGAGGACCCTGACTCCGGAACACTGCCCTGGGATGAAGCCTGGTTGCACAAACTCCTGGTGGAGATTCCAAAGCAGATGCACTGGAATAGCTTCCGCTTCTGTATCGGCCCCGTGCCAGATCGCTGGTTGCAAATTGCGGATGAAGCGGGCTTGCTGATTCAGAACGAATATATGGTTTGGATCGGTCACCCGGACTGGGCGGGTGTTTATCGCCAAAAGTTAAATCCCGATGAACTGACTGCCGAGTTCAAGGAATGGATGCGTGACAATTGGAATCATCCCAGCGTGGCGATCTGGGACGCCAATAACGAATCCTGGGCGCCAGAGTTTGGCGAGCGGATCATCCCCGCGGTGCGTGACCTCGATCTGTCTCATCGCCCCTGGGAGAACAGTTACAATCCACCGGCGGGCAGCAACGATCCTGTCGAGGACCATCCTTATCTTTTCTATGGAACAGCGACGACGGGAAAGTGGCAGTTTCGCATGACCGACCTGGAAACCATGCAGGGAATGGCCAAAGATTCCTATGCCCCTATGACAGCTCACGCCTTGATCCTCAACGAGTACGGATGGCTCTGGCTGAATCGCGATGGCTCTCCAACGCTGCTTACAGAAAAACTCTATCCCCTGCTCGTCGGAAAAGACGCCACCGCCGAACAGCGCTTTGCCATGCAGGCCTACCTTCTTGCAGGCGAAACGGAATTCTGGCGCGC
>CAYOOS010000132.1:6274-9795 GCA_964405585.1 uncultured Acidobacteriaceae bacterium
CTTTGTTTATCTCACGACGAGTGCGCCAAATGCCTTTACCTCCGATCATTTCACCGATGTGAAGTCGCTTACGCTGGAGCCTCATTTCGCGGATTACATGACCCAGGCTTTTAAGCCGCTAGGTGTGTATATCAATCTCTGGCATGAAGAGTTGGCGCCCAATGAGGACCAAACTCTCACGGTCATGATGGTGAACGATCTGGCACAGCCGCGAGCGGGAATCCTGTAACTGCAGTTCTTGGATGACCATGGCAAATCCGCCAGCAGCATTCAGATTCCTTTTCATCTGGAGGCGCTTGGAGCGGACTCCTACGACGTCACCGTGCGCACGCCGACCGAGACAGGTAAATACACTCTTACGGCCATCGCGACTCCTTCCGATGCCGAGACCGATGCCACTGTCAGCCGGCGCTGGATTGCCATCAAGCCGGCAGCAGCCAAGAATGGCGCTTCTCACCAATAAGATCCTCTGGGGTGTCGGACTCCCGCACAGATCCAAGGAATCTCGTATTCAGGTGTGTGCGTCACTCGGTGAAAAGCCGCTGGAGCTGCTCTAGGTCAGAGGGTGCAGTGTCAGAGACGGCGCAGAACTCCATCCCGCCTTTTCGCCAATCGATCCATTGATAGCCTTGACGCGAGCCCGTGCGCGGCGAAGCATCCCGCTCGATTGTGGGCCAGATGAAAACGTTCACCAGATGTTTGCGGCGCCCGTAGACCAGCGCCGCTATGGCGCGGCCGTGAACGACGTCGAGGCGCCCGCCCTGTAAAGGGAAACCCTGTTCCGCGAAATCTCTGACGGGAGGAGCGAAATCGAGTTTCCCGTCGAACCAGGGCTTTACTGTATGTTGATCGGTGGAGACCACATCGCTGAGATGTCCGGGTTGCAACGATCGCAAATGCGCGTCGACCAGCTCCGCGGCCAGAACCGCGTTGCTTTCTTCGCCGCGCTGGACGGAAACGATTTGCCAGCCAACCGAGATAACCAGAAGAATAGCGGCGGCAATCGCCAGCCATCGCCAAGTGCCGCCGTCCGAGGCAATCTGGATCGGGCGAGCAGGAGTTACATCCGCAAGAATTTTCTTGCGAAGTGAGGCCGGCGCTTTCTCATAAAGCTGTGCAGCGTTCATGGATGAGCGCAGATCCTTCAGCGACGCGAGAGCGCCAGCGCACTCTGCGCAATGTTCAATGTGGCGCTCGAATTCCGCTGCATCTAACGCATCCAGCTCATTGTCGAAGTAAGCATGAAGAACGGTGTCAGCTCGGTCACAACTCATGGCTGGCCTCCTTGCTGGCGGGGTCAGCAAGCACCAACTGAAGCTGCCGGCGGGCGCGGGAGAGCGTGGACATGACCGTACCAATGGGAATCGAAGTAATTGTGGCAATTTCCTTGTACGAACAACCTTCCAGTTCGCGGAGCACAATCACCTCCCGATAGCGAGGCGGCAAGGACCCAAGTGCGCGCGTAAGCCGCTCGCGATTGTCACCGGCAATGGCGAGCGTTTCGGGCGTTGGCCCCGGGAGACCGTGCAACTCTTCGTCGAACTCGGTCATTTCATTCACGCGTCGATTCTTCTCCAGCCAGGTGTAGCAGGTATTCCGCACGATCTGCAGCAGCCAGGCGCGCAGATCACCTCCATGAAAACCGTGGAAGAAACGGTACGCGCGCAGAAGCGCTTCTTGCGAGGCGTCTTCGGCGTCCGCGCCACTGCGTAAAAGCCAGCGGGCCAGATTGAAAGCGGCGTCAAGATGCGGCAAGACAAGCATCTCGAAGCGCGCCTGATCCTGCGAGTCCAGCACGTCCGAACCTTTCTCATGGACAGGGTTGCTCATTTATAAGGACTGACCCAGCCACGATTTTATTCCATTCCGCGGGCATTTTAATTGACGAATAAAAAGGGCCATTCGGGAGATTTGGAGGAATAAAGAACCGAGTGCCGTGGTCTATACGAATGAAACACGTCCGAGAGCGGGGCGGGCACCCCAACCCGCGGGCCCCGCGCCGCTCTTTTAAGAAAACGCACATGGACGAAATCAGCGCCGTGCCGGAGACAACTAAAGCCGAGGGGGAATTATGGTGGAGAACATTAAGGACGAGCTTCTGCATGATCACAACCACGATGGAATAGACCGGCGGGGATTCTTGAAATGCATGGCCTGGGCGGGGACGGGGGCTCTCTGCGTAATGCAGGGCGGCGTACTGAAGTCCTACAGCCTCAGTCAGATGTCGAGGTTGGACGGCAAGCCTGCTATGGGCGAGTTGAGCTTTGTGCAAATCAGCGATAGCCACATGGGATTCAACAAGGCGGCGAATCCGGATGTTGTGGGGACACTGAAGGCAGCGGTGGACAAGATAAATGGTCTCGCCACGACGCCGGAATTCATGCTGCACACGGGCGACATCAGCCATCTTTCAAAACCGGAAGAATTCGATACTGTCGATCAGATTCTGAAGGGCGCGACGCCCAGGGATGTGTTCTTTGTGCCGGGCGAGCACGACATGCTGAACGATGACGGCAAGCAATACATCGCACGCTACGGAAAAGGCGCGAACGGCGCCGGTTGGTACAGCTTCGACACGAAGGGCGTGCATTTTATCGGCCTGGTGAACGTGCTGAATTTGAAGGCTGGCGGGCTGGGCACGCTCGGCCTCGAACAACTCCAATGGATGAAGAATGACGTCAAGCATTTGAAGCACAGCACGCCGATCGTAGTGTTCGCGCATATTCCGCTGTGGTCGGTCTATCCGGATTGGGGCTGGGGCACGGAGGATAGTGGGCAGGCCTTAGCATATTTGAAGAAGTTCGGCTCCGTAACCGTGTTGAACGGCCACATTCACCAAACCATGCAAAAGGTCGAGGGCAACGTGACATTTCATACGGCGGCCTCAACAGCATTTCCGCAGCCGCAACCGGGCAAAGCGGATTCACCGGGGCCGATGAAGGTGCCGGCGGAGCAGTTGAAAAGCTTGTTGGGAATTACTCATGTAGATTGCGTGCGGGGCCAGCATGCGCTGGCGGTAGTTGACTCAACACTTGGTTAGATCGAGAAAAACCGTTCGAAGCAAGAAAATCAATCCTGAGTAAATCCGGAAAGGACAAAACAATGATCAAGAGATGTTTGCGCATTGCAGGTTTGGCGGCGGTAATCGTTGCGGCTGTGCTGCTATTGATCGCGGCGCTCTACGTTTCCGCTCATGCTCAACAGCCGGCCCCGGCGTCCGCTGAAGTGAAAGTCGATAATTTCAGCTTTGGCCCGGGAACGTTGACCGTGGCTGCAGGAACAACGGTGACCTGGACCAACCGCGATGATATTCCCCATACGGTTGTCAGCACGGATGGCGTGTTCAAATCCAAGGTGCTCGACACCGATGATAAGTTCTCGTTCACCTTCACCAGGGCTGGAACCTATCCCTACTTCTGCTCCATTCACCCCAAAATGACCGGCAAGGTCGTGGTGCAGTAGGAGGACAACTACCGGTAGTGGCTGCGTGCCAGTCAGTCTGGACACAAACGGCGCTGAAT
>CAYOOS010000133.1:0-1516 GCA_964405585.1 uncultured Acidobacteriaceae bacterium
CGCACGCGATGGAAGAGATCCGCCGTTGCGCGGGAACTCAGTTCGATCCGCAAATCGTGGAAGTTTTCATGGCGATTCCGGAACAGCACTGGGTGGAACTGCGAGAGAATCTCGGGTCGCCCTTCCGGCTCACACATCTGAAGAACCTTTAGAGGTTTGATCCCGGCGCCTGGCAATCGATTCGGCGGAATCGAAGGCGGCATCGGACTTTCTTCTGGTGCGTTCCTCATGTACTCTTTTGCTGGAGAGATCCATGGCCCTGATTCCCATCAAAACCGCTTCTGAGACCGGCTACTGTGATTGTGTTTGCGGCTGCTATGAATTGGCCAGCCTGCGCGACGAAGACACCAGCAAGAGCTATTGCCCAGCCTGCGGCAAGAGCCATCTCGATTGGAATACGGGCGTAGGGCTTTCGCAGCCCGCGCCGGCAAAGCAGTCCGCCAGTTCGGCTGCGGCTTCACCGCAACTTCCGCCCTGCGCGGACCCTCCGGCACGCCTGCGCTGAAATCTTGCCCTTCCAGCGGTTGACGCTTATCTCCTGTCAAAAAAAGACCGGGCACGCGGTTGATGCTCCGCGTGCCCGGTGAAGTGTTTGGTGTTGAGCGGTGTGTGTTAGAACTTCAAGCGCAGCGACAACTGAAGGGTGCGGGACGTTGAAACCGTGCCGGTGCTCTGGCCAAAGGTCGTGGAGTTGATGTTCATCTCCGTAATTCCGGCCGCATCAACAGGAGGAGCAAACACGGGATGATTTAAGAGGTTAAACGCTTCCGCACGGAAGGTCAGCTTAAACCTTTCCGTCAAGTTGAAATCTTTGGCGGCCGCCATGTCCCAATCAAAATAGGCGGGGCCGCTAAAGGCGTTCAGAGAAAGATTTCCGACTTCGCCAGGTTGAGGATTGCAGAAACCTCCGGCGACCGACGGCACACAACTCAACTGAGGTGACGTTGGAGCAGCGGTTCCGTCGGGGTTGATGAGTTTCGGGTTGATCAGGTATACGACTCCATTATTCTGGACGTAGGTGCCAAGGTTACTGCTGATTTTCTGCGGAGACAGTGTGGCAATGGCGGTGTTGTTATAAGAGCGTGAGCCGCCACGGTTGAAGGTCGCATACTGGGAATCAATGGAGAAGGGTGCACCCGATTGCCAGGTGATGACGGATCCTGTTTCCCAGCCATTTACCAACAATCCGAGAGCCCTGCTGTCGGTGGAAAAGAGCCTGTGCCCCTTGCCGATGGGGACTTCATAAGTAAAGTTAGCCTTGAAGGCATGGGTCAAATCGAAAGGTGCACGTCCCCATTCCAACCCCGGGCGGGCGTTGTCCTGATACGGTTGGAACTGCGACTGCGATCCGGCGAAGTTGGTCAACACCTTGCTGTAGGTGTAGTTCGCCTGGAAATAGAGGCCGCGGCTAAAACGACGCCGGAGTTCGACGATTCCCGCGTTGAAGGCCGAGGACGCGGAGTTCTGAAGCAAGTCCGCGCCCATGATGTAGGGATTCGGAAACACGTTCAAGATG
>CAYOOS010000133.1:1526-9783 GCA_964405585.1 uncultured Acidobacteriaceae bacterium
TTGAAGGTCGGCGGCAAGGGCGCCGACTTGACCTTGGTAAATGAGGTTTGTAAAAGGCGCATAGTCAAGGCAACCGGGACCGCAGAAACCGGGAATGTTGGGCAATTGTGTGAGGACGGTGAGTTGCTGGCTGCCCGAGATAGCCGAGTTGTAGTAGGGATTGAATCCTTGACCGGCCGCAAGGGAGAGGAAACCATTGGAGCGGGCCTTGTTAAAGTCGGCCAGAAAGCCCGAGGCGTTGAGATTCAATTGGTTGAGATCAATCGCGCGAAACAGACCTACACCATGGTTGCCGAGATAGCTCACGGTCAGGGAGGTGTTCCAGCCGATATCGCGCTGAATGCTGAGGTTCCACTGTTCGACGTAGGGAGCCTTGACTTTCGGGTTGATCCCGTAGCCGGCCAAGCTGCCAATGTAGCCTTCTTCATCGGTAGCATTCGTCGCGTTAATCAAGAACGTGGGGTTAGCCGTAAACGGCGGCACGGGCACGGTTTGCGCTCCAAGGGGATTAGCCACTGTCGGCCCTGTGTAGGCAAGAGAAGTGGAAGGGGCAGCGGGCGCCAGATTCGCATTCTCCTGATTCGCCTGCAAACCCGTATTTCCGGCGGCTGCGTTATTCGCAGCAGTGAAGAATTCATCGTTGACATAATTGAGGCTGAAGCCCGCGCGGATAGCGGTCTTGCCATTGCCAAAGGGATCCCAGGCGATGCCAACGTTTGGGGCGAATTGCGAAAAGTCCTTGTTGTAAAGGCCGCGACCGCTGGGGCCGCCGGCAAAACCGAGAGTGGCGTTGCCGAGAAGCGTTTGGTCAATTGTCGAGCCGGAGGGAATCTCGGGGAGAAATACCAGGCCGTTCTTTTCATCCACTGGGCTGAAATATTCCCAGCGCACGCCATAAGTGAGCGTGAGTTTGCGGTTAAATTTCCAGTTATCGCCAACATAAAGCGACCAGTAGTTCTGCCGGTAATTGCGGTTCTCCGGCGCTCCGGCCACGTAGTTGGATTTCTGACTGGTGACATTCTGAGTTTGCGTCACATCATTCAAAATGCCCGCGACGCTGGCCAGAATCGCACTGGCATTATTCAAATCACTTGTAGCGATGGAGGCGTTTGTGGCGCCAACAGGAAAATCAGTGTAGTAAGGAGCAAAGGGGTTGAAGGAGCTGAAGCCGACGTTGAGATCCGGATAGATACCGGCGGAGTTGGTAGTGAAAATCGTGACCCGCTGAAGTTGCGCGCCAAATTTAATGACGTGGTTGCCCTTGACCCAACTGGCGTTGTCCAACCAGGCCCAAGTGCGCGTGTTTCTACCCTGGGGCAGGAAGTTGGGATTGGGATTAGTGAATGCCAAGCTGTCAATGAGGTATCCAGATGAGAAGTCCTGGCTGGAGGTGAAGTAGGCGGGTGCCAGGTTAAACCCGAAGCGAAATTCATTCGTGATTGTAGGGGAGGGATTCCAGCGCCACGCGGTGGACATAAAATTGATCTTATCGTTGTTCTGAACCAGAGGAATTGTGTCATAGGACGTGTCGATGTCCGGGCGGTCTACCACCTGGCGATTCCAGCCGTACGTGCCAGTGAAGGTATTCTTGGCGTTGAAATTGTAATCCACACGGATGCCAGTGTTATCCTGATCCTCGTTGCTCCGCGCGTTCAATTGGTAGCCAAGAAGGTTCACGCCGTCGCCCACGCGGGTATTGTTGGGCGTCGTGGGTATTTTCTTGATCAATGCGAGGACAGTGGGGTCCACGGTAAAGATGGGTGCGCCATCCTGTCCACCTGTCACGGGATCGATGCTGGGATTGCCGCGAGCTGTATTCAGGGCAGTAAGTAAATTTACTGTCTGGGTAGGTCCAGAAGGCAAACCGGTGGTTACATCCACGGGTTGGTAGGTGAAGGGCAATGTAGGATTCGCGCTGGTGAGCGCGGAAATAATCGTAGGGCTCAATACTGTGGTGTTATTTGGCGTTGACTGACGCAACCTCAAAAGTTCGTAGTAGGCATAGAAGAACAGTTTGTCCTTCTTGATCGGGCCGCCAATGTTCCCACCACCCTGGTTTTGCAAAAGGTTCGGAAGGGGCACGTCGCTGGCATCATTGAACCAGTCATTCGCCTTGCCTAGACCATTCGATCGGTAATACCAGAAGCCCTCCCCGTGATACTTATTGGTCCCCTTTGGAGTAACCAACGTCACTTGCGAGGCTCCGCCGCCCTTATCCACGTCGGCGTTCTGGTCGATAATCGTGAATTCTTGCGCCTGGCTATTGAAGGGAAGGTTGGGGCTGAAGTCCAAGTCACCCTCGCGGATGAAGTTATCCTGAATATTGATACCGTCCAGCGTGAGGTTGGAGTAGGTGCTGCGTTGACCATCGATAACCGTGGAGGTCATGCCGTTCTGGTTTACACCGGCCTGCAGTTCGAGCAATGCAAGGGGATTTCTGTTGAAAATCGGCAGATCGTCAATCTGTTTCTTTTCCACCGTGCCGGTCACTTCTGAACTGGTGGTGTTCACGATTTCTGCGCCGCCTTCGACAACCACCGATTCCGTCTTCGCGCCAACCTCCAGCTTGATTGGGGGCACGGAATAAGTCGTGGACGCGTCCAACTTGATGTTTTCCACCACGCCGAGGCGGAAGCCTTCCTTGGTCACTTTGACGGAATAGACGCCGTAGTCAATGCGCAAGAACTGGTAGCCGCCCGAGGAGGCGGTGACAGAGGTGTAGGTATAGTTCGTGCCTTGGTTCGTCAGCGTGACCGTAGCGCCTTCCACGGGGAGGCCCTGTGGGTCCACAACCGTACCGTCAATCGCGCTGGTGGGCACCTGTGCCCAGGCGCCGGAAGCGCAGACTACCAGCATCAGCAGGCCGAGCATCCCGAGGCATTTGCCAAACGCCAAGAGGAAACGACGGGTGCCGGGGATGGACGCATGGTTGGAGTAGCCAGTCAGAAGGGAAAGCTTGGTCGATCTCATCTTAGGAAATCCTCCAGTCAAACTGCTTGCTCGCCCCCTCAAAAGGGCGAGGAACGAAGAGGTTGTCGAATAGGTAGGCGAAGACACCCCACTCGCCAAACGCTGGAAAATGTGTTGCATGCACAATTCCAAGTGCAGCGGTCACATGGGGTATGTTTCCACAGGGTAAATCATTATAAAATAATGATTTAGAGGGAGCTTGCACAGCCGGATTCTCGCGGGCAGGGGTGGCCTACGTTTTCTTGTATCCTTGCGCTCAGAAATCCAAAATCTGGAAGCCTTGGAACCTCTTCTAAGGTGGTCCTTATCAGCAGCCTACGCCTCTGCCTGTGCCACACCTTAGTTCTCTCTGGTCGGCGTGCGCAACCTTGAGCTTTCAGCTCCGAATAAACATTCCGTCCATGGATACCACCAGTCAGTGGTAAACTCCGCGCTGCGCAAATGGACTAAGGTAGTCCATTTGGCGGAGAAGCAACATGTCTGGAGCGCCCAGACTCGGATTGGTCTTTCCGGACTTGAGAGGCGCAATCTTTGGAGGGATTAGGAATGGAAAGGCACTCGCTTGCGTTGCGACTGGTCTTCGCGCTGATTGTGTTGCTGCTGAGTTCGCTTCCGGGCCACGCGCAAACGGCAACCGTGGGAGGCATGATCGTTGACGCCAGCGGAGCCGTCGTCAGCGGCGCCAGCATCACCGCACAGAACACGGAGACCGGAATCTCTCGCGACGCGGCGTCGAATGACGCGGGACTCTTTCGCTTCTCAAATCTTCCGCCTGGCCCCTATACGATCAACATCGAAAAACCGGGCTTCCAGACCATTCACATCCCGGACCTGGTGTTGACGGTGAACCAGGCGTTCACGTTTGAAGCCACGCTGCAAGTCGCCGCCGCTGCAACCACCGTGGAAGTGAAGGCTTCGGAGCTTCCGCTGATTGATTTGGAAACCGCGCAGATCAGCAACCTGGTGGATTCGAAGCGCATCACGGACCTGCCGCTGCTCACGCGCGACCCGTATTCCCTGATTCTGTTAAGCCCCGGGGTAATCGAGAGCAACAGCAGCAACGGAGGGTTTTCCGTCAACGGCACGAGCGAGCGTAACAACAATTTCGTGCTGGACGGCGCGGACAATAACGATACAGATGTGCCGGGAGTCCCCTACGGGATCAACAGCCTGAATCCGGATTCCACGCAGGAGTTCCGCGTCATCACCAACAGCTTCGCGCCCGAATATGGACGCAACGATGGCGCGCTGATCGAGGTGATCACGCGCAGCGGCAGCAATGAATTTCACGGCGACGCGTACTGGTTTGGGCGATATAACGCGCTTGGCGCGCGCGATTACTTCAACCCCGCCGCGCTGGGCCCGCAGAATCCTTATGTCCGGAACGATTTTGGAGGCTCCGCCGGCGGGCGCATCATTAAGGACCGCACGTTTTGGTTCGCCAACTACGAAGGGCAACGCTTCATCACGACCCTGACCAACGAGAGCACGGTGCCTACCAGCGATTTTGCTTCGGGGAACTTTAACGTTCTGGGCCAGCAGATCGACCTGCAATCGCCCAACAGCGGGCAAAACGCAACGGGCTACTCACTGGACCCCACAATTCAAAAGATTCTGGGGCTCTATACGAAGTACACACCGAACGGGCCACCCGTGATTCCCGGAGTGTCTGGGACGCTGTTTTTCCCCAGCACTTCGCGGCTGACTTCGGACGTTTTCACCATCAAACTGGACCACAATCTGTCCAAGAAACATGTTCTGATGGGCCGCTATGCGTTCAATCAATCCAACGATCCAAACAGCTCGCACACGGATTTCCTTCCCGGCGGCTTGGGTGCGACGGGCTTCTATCAGCGCGCGCAGAATGGCGTGATCGGATTGACGTCGACACTCAGCGAGCGCTTCGTGAACGAGTTCCGATTCGCCGCCAATCGCAACGACGTAAACTTCAACTGCAATGGCGTCAGCACATTTGACAGCTTTGGACGGGTTGATACCTTCGGCCGGGGCGCCGATTACAACATGCCTTTCAGTTCTTCCGGTTTTGGATGCCAGGCGCTGTTTGATTCCGACTCCCAGGCCCGCTTCACCGGCACCTATCAGACCATCGACAACATGAGCTTGCAGAAGGGTCATCAACTCTTCAAGTGGGGCGTGGAATTTCGCGATGTCTATTCCAATTCGTACGACAATTTCAACACGCGCGCTCAACTAGACTTCTCCGCCTACTCCAATACTGGCGCGCAGTTTTTGAATCTGCCGGCGAATTCGCCGTTGTTGGCTACCGACAGCAGTGGGAATTACCTTTACCCCGACCAACTTGCGGCGGCGGAGGATGGCGCTTCGCTACTTTTCGGCTATGCGGACAATCAGGTGCTGACGCAATATTTCGATCATGCTGGAAATCGCGTCGCGGGGGATGCGCGCGGGCTTCGTCAGCGGGAGTGGGCCGGCTACGGGCAGGACACGTGGAAAGCCACTTCCAACCTGAGCGTGACGTATGGCTTGCGCTGGGAATATTTCGGCGTTCCGTTTGAAGCGAACAACAATCTTTCGACGCTGTATGCCGATCCCAGCGCTGCCGCGCAGTCCTTCACGTTTTCGATTGTTGGACCCGGCACCGGAAATCTGCTGTACAAGAATCAGTTCAACAACTTCGAGCCGCGCGTCGGCCTGGCCTGGGATCCCTTCAAGAAGGGAAAAACTTCCGTGCGCGCCGCGTACGGCATTTATCACGACCGCATATTCGGCAACCTGGTAGGCAATCTGCGCGATAACCCGCCGTTTGCGCAGAGTTCCCCGTTTGCATCGGCTGATATCTTGCCGAACATTCCCACACCGGCCACAGTGAGCACTTCCCCAGTGCTCGATGAAGGCGCGCAATTCGCCGCCACGCTGATCGATCCAAACTTCAAAACGCCGTACAGCCAGAATTGGAACTTCGGCGTGCAACACGCCATCACGCCCACCGTGACCATCGAAGTCAACTACGTGGGTGTGAAAGGCGATCGCCTATATCGCGTGGTGGACGGCAATCCACCGCAACCTGCATTGGTTGCCTCACTGTTGCAATTCTGTACGCCGACGAACCCGGCAAATGCCACGTTCGGCTGCTCCAGCAGCACGCTGCAGTTCTATAATCTCTGGACGGGATACGAAAACGGGTATTTACCGTACGACGCCGCGAACAATAATGCATTCGTTTATTACGGGTATCCGGGCGCCGTGCTCATCAAGTCCATCGGCGGTTCCATCTACCACGGAATGCAGGTGAATTTGCAGAAGCACTTCTCGAACGGCTTTCAGATTCAGGGCGCGTACACCTTTTCGCACGCCATTGACAACGTGAACGATCCCATCGCACCAGCCCAGGGCAACGGGAGTTTCCCGTTCAACTCATTCGATTTGCAGGCCGAGCGTGGCAATTCCGATTACGATATTCGCCACCGCGGCGTGGTTAATTTCATATATGAGCCGAACATCGGGCGTGGGCGCGGGCATTTGAGCAGCGGCTTCCTTGGCCGTGCGCTGGAAGGATGGTCGTTAACAGGTATCGTGCAGGCGCAAACCGGGCATCCCTACGATATTTACGATACGTCGCAGGACAGCGATCACACGGGCTTGCCGGCGCGCGGCACAATCATCGGGCCAACCGCTCAGCCTGCCGGAACGGATAAAACGTTCACTGGGCCAACAAACATTGTGACGACGCCGCTGGATGCGCAACCGAACATCGGCAAGAACCAGTTCTACGGGCCGAATCTGGTCAATATGGACACGGCGGTATTGAAGACTACGAGCATCAACGAAAAGCTGAAGCTGCAATTCCGGCTGGAAGCTTTTAATCTGTTCAACCACACACAGTTCAGCCAGCCGGTCAACAATATCGCTGAAGGCAGCGCCTTTGGAGAATCACTCTCCACGCTGACGCGGCCGGATGGCACCACCAGCGCGCGCCAATTGCAGGTAGCGCTGAAACTGATGTTCTGACGGCGCAGCGGCGCGTTATTTTCCCAGATAGAGGAGCGCCAGAAGGAACAACCAGAGCGCATCCATGAAGTGCCAGTAGTACGATGTTACTTCGGCGACCACGCCAAGGCTCACGTGGCTCTCATCCTGCTTTCGCCACGCCACATACAATAACGCGCATACGCCACCAACCAGGTGCAACGCGTGCGCACCGGTAAAGATGTAAAAGAAACTGCTCGCGGGATTGGTGGCCAGGTAGATGCCCTGGCCGGCCAAAATCCGCCAGGCCGCCACTTGTCCGAGGAGAAAGAGCACGCCAAGCACGGTCGTCACCCGCCAAAGGTTCCGGAATCCATTTACGTCGGAGTGCGCCAAACGTTTGCGCGCCATTTCCAGCGTCGCACTGCTGGCCAATAGAATTGCGGTATTGAGCCACAAAAGCCGCGGGATGTGCACGGGCACCCATTCACCGGTGCCCTTGCGAACCAAGAAGGCGCTGGCGAGGGCCATGAAAAACATCAGGATGGAGACGATCCCGATGGCGATTCCTGTGTAATAGCGTGAAGGCGAAGGCGGCCCAGTGCGGTCACGTTTGCCATCATCACCGCCGCCATTTCCTCCGCCCGGTGGCGTAGCACCGCCTCCGCCGCCATTTAATTTCTCGAGGGCGTTTTCGATCTCTGGTCCTGCGGTTGTGCCCGGCATGATTTCCCTTCCCTTCGGTTAATGCGCCTGCTCAGCGGGCAACTCTGGCGCGAGGAACTGCGGAACAAAATCAATTTCGCATTCGCCGTGAAATTCGTAGGCCCCACGGTAGACAACCGGTGCTGCGTCAGCGAAATTTTCCGCCGGGGCCGGCGAGGCGATACTCCATTCGAGTGTGGTGGCCCGCCAGGGATTGTCTTCTTCGGGGCGAGCGCGGCGCAGCAGGCTGAACAGGAAATTATGGACGAAGAGAATTTGCGCGGAGACGGTGCAAACGGTCGCAAGCGTCACAAACGCGCGAATCGAGGCCCCCGCGGAGGCAATCGCGGCCCGTTGCGCCCCTCCCAACACATGCGATTCCGTCAACAGCCCTACCCAGTGCAGCGGCATGAAGATCGCATATACGCCGGCAAACGTAATCCAGAAGTGTACCTTTCCCAGCCCCTCGTTCAATCGCGTGCCGAAGATTTTGGGAAACCAGAAAAACAGCGCCGCGAGTATGGCGAACGTTGCAGCCACGCCCATCACCAGATGGAAGTGTCCGATGACAAACTCTTCGCTGACCGCCGCGCGCGCCATATCGTTCCGCGCCAGGAACACTCCCGAAAGTCCG
>CAYOOS010000134.1:0-9770 GCA_964405585.1 uncultured Acidobacteriaceae bacterium
GCCAAAAGCCAGCGCGCTGGCCAGAATCAGCAGGATTCCACTGCCAAACAGAGGCTGGTAGCGGTGAAAGAAAAAGGCCCGGAAGATCAGCTCCTGGGGATAAACAGAGAGGAGCGGGTAGAAGAACATGATTAAAAGCCAGAAACGTGGGGCACGCTTGATCAAAGAAAAAAGAAGCTCGGGAGCAAACAGGCGCACAGCCACACCCAAAAGGACGAGGAAGGCGGCATCTCTAAGCAAAAGGGGCAGAAGGTGCGAACGCGCGTTGTTCCACGCGGTGAGATGAGAGAAATCAAAGCTGGGATCACGACGGAGCAGCAGGAAGGCCGCGAGTGCAGCAAACAGGAGATAGGGGATGGGGTAGTTGGGCAAAATGCGGTAATAGATGAGCAAGGGAACGCCGACGAACAGCAAGGAAAACTCCAGCGAGAGCAGGATGAGGCGCAGCATAGAGGCGACGGGAAAGCTTACCTCAGGACGAGGAGGATTTGTCGCCGCCGATGGGGGGAGCAGGGTTACGCAAAGTGTTGCGGAGGCTGATGACGGCGGCTTGCGCGTTATGGACCTGTTGCTGGATGGCCTTGGCGCTCTCGCGATCCCGCGCGGAAAGCGTGGGAATATCCCCAAGGAGTTCGGAATAGCCGAGGATCGCGGTTAGAGGATTGCTGACCTCATGGGTTGCGCCGGCAGCTAGGCGGCCGAGGGCGGCGAGTTTTTCGGCGTGGGCCACCTGGTGCTGCACGGAATTCAGGTTCTCGATGGAGGCTTGCGTCAGGCGCACGGACTGGATCAACTCTCGCGCAAGGAGGTTCAACTTCCAGCAGGCTAAAGCACCGAGGGCAAACATTGCCCCGAAAACAAGGCGCAAGCGGAAGGCGGCGACTCCGGGAGGAATATTCTCCTGAAAGAAACCGAACAGGGCGATGACGGGCAAGGAAAGTATGGCCAGCATGGCCAGGCGCGCGGTCCAGCGCATTTGAAGAAATTCCCGGCCGGGACGAGCATCCTCCGAGGGATGCAGGGACGGACCGAGGCTCGCCGCGTAGTTGATCCAGATAAGTGAGAGGAGGAAAGGCGTGTCAAAGAAGCCGCCGGAGTAATAGAAGCCGCGGTCAATTCCCACGCTGAGCAGCAGATTTCCACCGGCGATGAGACTGAACGCAAGGAAGAGATGGCCGTAAAAGCGTCTCCAGACGCCGGGGTTTCTCCACCACAAAACGGCCAAAGCCACGATGGTCACGAGGTGCTGGATGAAGGAGAGGAAATAGTAGGACGGATTGTATTTGGAATAATCGACGGTCACGAATTGCCAGGGGAGGCTGAAGTAACCGTACAGGGAGAACCACCAGAGAGCCAGCAGAATGAAATCGAGGCGGCGTGCGCGGAGATCCCGCCCGACAGAAGAAGAATGGGGGCGCAGGGCCAGCGCGAAAAGAAAAAAGACTTGTGCAAGAAGAAACAAGGAGTCGCCGAAGACGGGGCTGGGAGCGGCAAAACGACGGAGCGAATCGTAGCGCAGCCAGTACAACTGCGATGCCAGCATGGAAGCGAGCCCAGCGGCATTCAGCTTCCAGTACAACGGCAGGAGACCAGAGCGCGTGGTGAAGTTCTCGCGAACAGCGAGAAGCGCGAGGAGAATGAGCAAGCAAGGCAGGCTATCGCCGAACATAGTCAAACCAAAGGAGGGTCTGGCGAAGGCGGCAACAATCAGGTGCAGGCAGAATAGACTCATCGCAAGCGCGAGATAGAGGCGATGGCGTGGCGGGAGTTTCATTGGGCTTCCTTCACGGTGGGCAGCGCGATATCCGCGGAAGCAACGCCCGGGCTAATCGCGGCCGGCAGAAGGATAATGAAAGCTGCGCCGCCTTCGGCGCGATTGCGAGCGGAAATTTCACCGTCGTGTTGTTGAATGATGCCGTAGCAGGTGCTGAGCCCCATGCCAGTTCCCTTCCCGACGGGCTTGGTGGTGTAAAAAGGCTCGAAGAGATGTTCCTGTCCCTGAATGCCGCGGCCGGAATCCGCGAACTGGATGCGGACCTGCGAACCGGCGGGAGAGATGGATATATCGAGAGTGCCGCCGCCCACTTCTTCCAACTCTTCAACTGCATTGGCGATGATCTGCAGGAAAACATGGAGTAACTGGCTGGAGTCTCCGCGAACCAGCAGTGACGTTCCTGCCTGATTCAGCTCGACGCGAATATCCGGGAGCTTGGAAATACGGCTGAGGTGCAGTGCGCTTTCGATGAGGGGTTTTACCTCGACAGAAACCAGTTCCAGCGGGGTTTCCTGCGCGAACCGCAGCATATTCTGAACCAGGATGTCCGTTCGCTGCGCGTACTGGTTGATTTTCCCCGCCATGGAGGGAATGCGCGCGTCGGCGTCCTGATGCAGAGCGATCCCCGCCGAGAGTTCCCTGATGTTGGCCATCGCTCCTTTTATCTGGTTGGCGATCTGCGCGACCAACTCGCCCAGGGAAGTGAGTTTTTCGCTTTGCGTCAGGTGGCTCTTGAAACGCTCGATGGTGGAGTACGTGTCCGAGAGCCGTTGAAGCGTGCCGATAAGGCTGGCGGCAAGCACATCCTGCTTGATGGATAGGAGCAAGGTGAGAAGGAAAATGGTGGCCAGCGTGATCACTAGACGAAAAGCAAAGAGTTCGTGAGCCGAATCAAAAGTGAGAAGCCAAATGCCGATGACCGGCGTGGACAGCGTAACTAACATGGCGAGATACGAAGAGTAGAAGGTGTGAGGCTCATGCCGCTCATCCCGGGGCGGAGGAACGGGAGCAGATGAGGCCTGATCACTCAGCAGCGCCCTGCCCAGCAGACAAAAACTCAGGAAGCTTGCAAGGGACGCGATCAGAGGCACATCGTACAGACTCCCCGTGTAGTAACCACCCTGATCGATGGCGACATTGCCGAGATCCGAACCAAGTCCATAAAGCGCTGCCGCGAGGAAATAAATGCGGAACATCCCGCGCCAGGGACCCTGGGCGCGAAAAAGATAAAAGGCAGCGGCCAGGGTAAAAATCTGATTGCCAACGGCATCGGCAAGATTGAATTGGAAGTTGTAGATACCCGCGGCGCCCGGCAGAAGGCGGTAGGCAAAGACGTAGAAAGCGTAGAGATACAGAGAGAAAATCATGAGGATGGAAAGATCGAGAAGGCCAAACGTCCGAGAGCGCGAATCGGGGCTGGTGTGGGGATTGAGGGCAAAGGCCGCCGTGAGCGGCACGAGTTTCACGAAGAGCAGGATGTCCACCGCGGGAAGATCAGGGTCGGGAAGCCGAAACAACACTTCATAGACCGACCACAGGACCAGGCTGGCCAGCCACAGAAACGCGCCGACAAAAATCAGCAGCCAGAAGCCGCGGACGTGTGCGTGGCTCCGGCGAAAATTCTGGAAAGCAACGAGCGTGGTGGCCGCGATCAAGCCCACTTGCAAAAAATCGCCGACGGCGGTCAGGAGAAGGCCCTTTGGAAGAAGTGTTGCTGCCAGAACTGAGCAGGCCAGAAACGCCGCGGAAGCGAAAAGAACATTTCGCAAAGCGCGGGAGTAGTGACGTCCGGCAGCAACCTGGGGAATCGCGACGATTGGGCCTGCGTCCATGTTCACCCTGAAGGGGCACCTGCGAAACGAGTGTTTCGAATTTCAGTGAAAAACGAAACTCGCCGGCAGATGCGCATCAGGCGCATCCAGGCCGCTGCGAGCGTAGGCGTAGCTACTATTGTTGGGCAGGCGAGGGTTGCCAAGTGGGGAAATCTTGCTGCATGTGCGGCGAACGTAATATTGCGACGCTGATTACGAGCCGTGCTGCCAATATGGGAAAAATGCCCATGGAACAGGGTATTTGCACATTGTGTCGGCTGCACTTGCAAACCCGGGAGGCGTAGGGGAACCTAATAAGGTTGCGGCATCGCTCCCCGTGATACCAGAAGTTAACCTAAGTGCGAGGATTACATGGCATATCGGATACCCAAGGATGACTACGCAGCGAAGCTGACCACTCCGGCCAAGGCAGTCGAAGGAATAGCGAACGGGAGCACACTCTGCCTGGCGCTGGCAGTGGGCATGCCCGGAGGGCTTGCGCGCGCAGTCGCCGACCGCATTCTTGCGGGCAACCTGAAAAACTTGAATTTGTACTATCAGCATTCCATGAAGTATAGCGAAGAGACGCTCATCCGCCCGGAAGTGCTGTCGAAAGTAGATGCGCGGTGTTTTTTTATGGGCGACCCGGACCGCAAAATGGTGGCGCGCGGAATCGCCGAAGGGCGTAAATACCTGAGCTATGTGCCCATCAATTTTTCCAATACCCCGCGGGCGCTGATCGAGCAGATCCACGTCAACACGTTTGTCGTGGCCGTTTCCCCGATGGATAAATCGGGGCACTTCAGCCTGGGAACGAATAACGACTATGCGTCAACCGTTTTGCGGCATTGCGACCATGTAATTGTGGAGGTCAACCGCAATATGCCCCGGGTATTCGGCGATTCCCTGGTGCACATCTCCGAGGTGGACGCCATTGTGGAAAACCACGCCCCCCTCGTACAGATCCCCTACAAGGACCCTGATCCAGATTCTTTGAAAATCGGCAAATGCATCGCCGAACAGATCCCAGACGGTGCCACACTGCAGCTGGGAATCGGCAATCTGCCCAACGCCGTAACCATCTATCTGGCGAACCACAACGATCTTGGTATCCACTCCGAGCTGTTCAGCCATGCTTTCGTCCGGCTGGTGAAAAGCGGCGTGGCCAATGGCAAGAAAAAGACGCTTCATCCCCGCAAGCATGTGTTTACGTTCGCGATGGGAGATGACGAAGTGTACGAGTTCATTAACGACAATCCCTCCATGGAGAGCTACGCCTCTTCCTACGTGAACGATATTCACATCATCGCGCAGCATGACAACTTGATGA
Source organism: uncultured Acidobacteriaceae bacterium (assembly GCA_964405585.1). Lineage (GTDB taxonomy): Bacteria > Acidobacteriota > Terriglobia > Acidiferrales > UBA7541 > Acidiferrum. The sequence goes on from CAYOOS010000134.1 coordinate 4,916, forward strand.
GCGTGAATACGGCCATCGAGATTGATCTCTACGGCCAGGTGAACGCCGAATTCATCAACGGGCATCAGTACAGCGGGTCCGGGGGACAATTCGACTTTTTGAAGGGCGCGGCCTACTCCAAGGGCGGGAAGTCCTTCATCGGCCTGAAATCCGCCGCGAAGAACGCGACGATTTCCGGGATCGTCCCCCGCGTGCAGATGACCACAGACATACGCATGGACGTGGATTACGTGGTGACCGAATACGGCTGCGTCAACCTGCGCGGAAAGTCCACGCGGGAACGCGCACTGGCGCTGATCAGCATTGCACATCCGAACTTCCGGGACGAACTGACGAAGCACGCGAAGTCCATCAACCTCATATAGACAACCCATTGGTGACAACTGGGCTGCCATCCACGGCGGAGCATCGCCGGAATAGACAAATGTGTCATGTCGCAACTTCTGGAAAGCTGCGGCAGTGGTCAACATCACTGCAAATTGAAGGGACGAGTTGCGATTCAGGATTTTGCGGAAAAGCGCAGCCAGATGCGGCGCAGCATATCGGAGAGTGAGGCTGGCGGCTGCGTGTCGGCCGGCGCGAACCAGGCAATATTCGCGGGCAGGCCGTTCCCCGTGCCCCGGCGAAATTCCTCGCTACTGCCATACATAATGCGGGCCAGACTAAGATTCGACATGGCGACCTCTGTGTGCAACTTCGAGCGAATGATCCACCTGTCGATTGTGCGCTTCGCGGCATCAAATGGTAGCTGGAATGCCGGTAAAGCACCGAGAAAGTAACTGGCCCGCGGGCCAGTCCTGTTAGAATGCAAGGCGAACGGAGGAACGAATATGGCGGAACAGAGTTTTGCGAATCACACGAAAATGGTGCCGTTGTTTCATTACTTTGTGTTTCCGGTGTTGGTGGCGAATTTTGTCGCGTCGATCGTTCGCTTGGTCCACGGGCACCACTGGGTGGACGGAACGATTGGGGTGCTGACGGCGGCAGCACTATTCCTGCTCTGCGGCTATGCGCGGCTTTTCGCGCTGACGGTGCAAGACCGCGTGATCCGGCTGGAAGAACAGTTGCGTTATCAACGGCTATTCCCGGAGGATCTGAAGGCCCGCATTCCGGAGTTCACGCGCGATCAATTCGTGTCGTTGCGGTTTGCAAGCGATGCGGAACTCCCCGCGCTGGCCCGCAAAGTCCTGACAGACAATCTGACGGACCGCAAAGCCATCAAAAAACTCGTGCAGAATTGGCGCGCCGACCATTTTCGCGCTTAGCCAACGCGTTCACAAAATACTGCGAAGAATGCCACCTTCCGCGCGGACCGCGGCCCCATTGATAATGGCGCCCTGCACGCTGGCCACGAACGCCACGACCGCAGCCACTTCGTCCGGTGTTTCAAAGCGCTTGAGAAGGGACGAAGGCCGCACGGTGGCAAAAAATTGTGTTTCAATTTCCGCCGCTGAGATGCCCTGGTGGCGCGCCATATCCTGAACGAAAGAGGCTACGCCCTCCGAAGCTGTGGGACCGGGCAGAACGGAATTCACGGTGACACCCGTTCCGGCAACGGATTCGGCCAGGCCGCGCGCAATGGCCACTTGAGCGGTTTTGGTCATGCCGTAGTGAATCATTTCCGTGGGAATCTGTTGGGCGGATTCGCTGGAAATGAAAATCACGCGGCCCCAGTTCTTGCGCAGCATCCCGGGAAGGAAATGACGGGTCAGCCGCACGCCGCTGAGGACGTTCACGGCGAAAATATGGATCCAATCCGCATCCGGAATTTCCAGGAACGGCTTGGGCTCGAAGATTCCCAGATTGTTCACCAGGATATCCGCTTCCGGAACCTGCTGGATGAACTTGGCAACGCCCTCGGAATTTCCCAAATCGGCGGCGACGCCGCGAATGTCCGCGCTCTTGCAACGCTGACGAATGGCATCGAGCGCCGCGGCCACTCGCGCTTCCGTGCGGCCGTTGATGAGAACGCGCACGCCTTCTTCCGCAAGCACGGAAGCGATGGCGAGACCGATGCCCGCCGTGGAACCAGTCACCACGGCTTGCTTGCCCTGCAATCCCAAATTCATGTTTCGATTCCCCTTGTGCGAAAGTCCAACGCTCTGGCTCTGAAGGCCAACTAGAGTGCTGCTTTTGCTTTTGCAACCGTACTTGAAAACGCCTCGATCTCGTCAATCTCCTGCTCGCTGAGTTTCAATTCGCCCGCGCGCATCACGCCGTCGGCCTGTTTCGCACTGCGTGAGCCGACGATGGCGCCGGTGACCGCGGGATTGCGCAGCGTCCAGGCAATGGCCACTTCGCCGGGCCCACGGCCATGGCGCGCGCCGATTTCCTTCAGCTTCTCCACGAGTTCCAGATTCTTCGAAAGTTTGGGTTCCTTGTACTCGGGATTGCGGCTACGAAAATCGTCGGTGGGAAGTGTGGCGGCGCGCTCGCGCGTCATCCCGCCGGTGAGCATTCCCGAAAACATGGGGGCGTAGACAATCACGCCGATTCCTTGCTGCGCACAATAAGGCAATGTCGTTTGTTCGATCTGGCGCCGCAGAATGGAATAGGGTGGCTGGAGCGAAGTGACCGGCGCAATGGCCTGTGCGCGCCGGATTTGCGGCGCGTCAAAATTGCTTACACCGATCCAGCGCACCTTGCCTTCTTTCTGCAGGGCGGCCACGGTTTGCCAGGCTTCTTCCAGGCCGGGGCCGTTATCGGCGGGAGGCCAATGCATCTGATAAAGATCAATGGTGCTGAGTTGCAATCGCCGGAGGCTATCTTCGCATTCCTTGCGGATGGAATTCGCGGAAAAAGTGGGAGTGATTTTGCGATCGGTGTCCCATGCGAGAACGCACTTGGTGAATACGTAGGGCCGCGCGCCGCGCCACTCCTTTAGCGCGCGCGCAACAACTTCTTCCGAGTGCCCCAGCCCATAAACGGCGGCGGTATCAATCCAATTGACGCCGAGTTCGAGCGCGCGGTGAATCGCCGCCACGGAGTCGGAATCTTCCTGCGGTCCCCAAGAGAATGCCCAACCCGGACCTCCGGCGGCCCAAGCGCCGAATCCTGTAGGAGTGATGTGAAGATCGGAATTTCCAAGTTTGCGTGTTTGCATGGTCCCTTCATATCGCAACAAGAGTCGCCCTGCAATCGCAGAGAGCGCGGAAATGGGGCGCACTGTTTTGGATGAATCTGCGGAGGAGATGGTTAGGAAGGAATCACTGCGCGAGGAATGCGTCGTCCAGGGAAACGGATTCACCGTCCGCATTCGTAAGAGTGAGTTGCTGTGGCCCCGCGGAAAGAGCCGGCGTGTTCATCAGCAGTGTGTTGCCATCCTTAAATGTGACATTCGCGGATTTGCCGCCGAGCGTGGCTTGCGTGGAGGACAGGAAACCGCTGCCACGAATCGTTACGCTCGTACCACCCGCCGCGGCTCCGGTGGACGGTGAAAGGCTGCCGACGCCTAGAGGCACGTTGGCAAGTTGCAGGATCGTCAGGCCGGAACTCGTGATGGCGAAAATATGCTGGCCATTTTGATCGGTAGTCAGGAAAGAAGCGTCGAGGCCATTGACGTCCGTGGAGAGCATCGCGAGCGGTTCCGGCAAGTAGACACGCAGGCGAAGCCTCCCGCTGTGCGCGTCGCGAATGTCAATGCCGCCGCGGATGCCCTGGGCAGGAGGAGCGCTGGGAGGCAGGCCGTCCAAGAAAGGATCGTAGAGGAGTGCACCGGATGGATGCAGCGCAATGCCCGGAACAGCAACGCGATTGGGAATGGATTCGAGTTCGGCCGACACGGGCGTGGAAAGCAACGAGAGATCTGGCCCGCGAATTTCGGAGGAATTATTGGAACGCATGGCAAACAAAGTGCCATCAGCAGACGTGGAGAGATCGGTAGCGGAATCGTTGGCGGAAGAAACGGTGAAGGCGTCGGGCGTTGCAGCCATCCACTGGGCCACCGGCCCGCCCGGTGCCGTGCCAAAAGCAAAGTAGACGGTATCTCCCGCGGAATCCGCCTGGAGCAACGGAGCGCCGACCAACGACGAGAGCTCGGGCTGCGGGGCGGGCAGAAGGGCAGGGGGGCTGGCGCTTAGATTCATCTGGCCAAGGCAAGAACTACACCCTCCGGTGGAACCTCCCTCTGCGATCAAGCTGACGAATACGGTTGTGGCGCTGGTCGCCGCCACGCGAGCGGGGCCCGAATTCGCGTAACCGGAAACACCGCCTACGGGAACTGCCGTGCCATTGTACGCAGCCCCATCTGGATTAATGAGGTAGACGTTCTGCGCTCCAAAATCTGCCACAACAAGTTGCGTAAAATCGGGCGTGAGTGCGATGCCACGCAGCGCAGCGTCGGGCAATGGCCCATTGGGCGGCGGCTCGATGGGGCTGCGGAATACCAACCCATTGGAGTCGAAGACATCCACGTGGTCGGTGGCGCTGAGATAGATTTGCTGGCGTTGCGAATCGTAAAGCAGAAACTTATAGAGGCTGGGATTCGGGAACGTGGCACTGGCATTTAGATATTGGAAGGACTTTGGTGAAGTGGTAGCGCCCGAAGACGCGGTGATGGAAATGTCCGCTTTGCCGGGGGAGCCCGCAGGAGTCGTCAGAGTGATGCGTTCGAGAGAGAAAGGGTAAGTGGGGTCCAGGGAAAGAGCGCTGGCAAAGCTCGGCAGGCTTTCGACGTTTTGTATCGTGGTGGATTTGCCGCCAATGCTGACGGTAACGTGTCCGCCGTTGGCACCGAATCCATAGCCAAGGAGGTAGACTGTGTCGCCACCGGCTTGCGCCCCAACATTAGGAAGCACCTGCACGATAGCGGGGCCATAGCTGAAGGCGGAAGGCGCCACAGCGATCCAGCCATTGG